>NZ_FQZG01000031.1 GCF_900141915.1 Tessaracoccus bendigoensis DSM 12906
CGCGCTTGACCCCTTCGACCCCCGCTTCGACCAGTCGGCGGTGGCGCGTCGCATGCGGGCCAGGCACACCACCGTCAAACGCGCGATCCTCGATCAGCGGCTGATCAGCGGCGTGGGCAACATCTATGCCGACGAAGCATTGTGGCGCGCCAGAATCCACTTCGAGCAGCCCACGGCCGACCTCGGCCCCAGGAAGGCCGTCCAACTCATCCGGTCGGCCCATGAGGTCATGGCCGAGGCGCTCGAACAGGGCGGAACCTCGTTCGACTCGCTGTATGTCGACATCGACGGGGAGTCTGGCTACTTCGCCAGGAGCCTCAACGTCTATGGGCGTGCCGGGCAGGCGTGCAGGCGATGTGGCACCCCCCGGCGCGATGACCACCAACGGCCTTCCGCTGCTGGATCGGTTCGACGTCTGACCCGTCCGGTCCTCGGCACACCCGGCCAGCCGCCGCCCCGTAGACACGCCCGGCAACCCGTCTCGATAGAATCGTCCGCGGCACCGCTATCGTGCGAAGCAGTTCATGAACCGCAGCTCATACCTCTGCCCGAGGTCCAGGCGTGCCCCGAAGGGAGTCAGATGATCAGGGAGCTCACCCGCCGCTACGGCAACACCATGCGCCAGTTGGTGAAGTTCGGCGTCGTCGGTGGTTCGGGCGTGTTGGTGAACATGGTGGTAACCGTCGTCATGAACAAGCTCAACGGCGGCTCCATCAACGCTCAGAACATCCTGTTCGCCATCAAGGGCACCCCGTTCAACATCCGGTTCACCGTCCTTGTCTGGATCGTCGCCTTCCTCGTCGCGAACCTGTACAACTTCCAGCTCAACCGTTGGTGGACGTTCAAATCGAGCAAGCATGCCGGGTGGTGGAAGGAGTTCTGGCCGTTCCTCGCGGTCGGTTCGGTTGCCGCCCTGGTCGGGATGTTCCTCAAGATCGCCATGACGAACCCATCCAGCCCGTTCTTCCTCCCCGAACCGCACTTCCATGAGGAGACCGGCCTCAGATCCCGTGAGTACTGGTCACAGTTGATCGCCATCCTGATCACCATGCCGATCAACTTCATCGTCAACAAGCTGTGGACCTTCCGCTCAGTCCGAGGTCATGCACCCGTGCACACGGACGCGGCGGAGGTTCAGGCCGCAGAGTAGCGATGTATCTCAAGAAGCTGACCCTGCGCGGATTCAAATCATTTGCCTCGGCGACGACGCTGGTGTTCGAACCCGGGATCACCTGCGTCGTCGGGCCCAATGGGTCCGGCAAGTCCAACGTCGTCGACGCGCTCACCTGGGTGATGGGGGAGCAGGGCGCAAAGACCCTCCGTGGCGGAAAGATGGAAGACGTCATCTTCGCCGGCACCAGCAGCCGCGCGCCACTGGGGCGGGCGGAGGTGGAGCTGACCATAGACAACTCCGACGGGGCGCTGCCGATCGAGTACACCGAGGTCACCATCACCCGCACCATGTTCCGTGGAGGCG
The DNA here is from genome assembly GCF_900141915.1 of Tessaracoccus bendigoensis DSM 12906. GTDB lineage: Bacteria > Actinomycetota > Actinomycetes > Propionibacteriales > Propionibacteriaceae > Arachnia > Arachnia bendigoensis. The sequence continues at coordinate 1,478 of NZ_FQZG01000031.1, forward strand.
GCTCTGAGTACGCCATCAACGGCGCGACGGCCAGGCTGCTTGACGTCCAGGAACTGCTGAGCGACTCAGGGATCGGCCGCACGATGCACGTCATCGTCGGCCAGGGGCAGCTCGACGCGATCCTCCAGGCGACACCGGAGTCGCGGCGAGGTTTCATCGAGGAGGCTGCGGGAGTCCTCAAACACCGCAAGCGGAAAGAGCGCGCCCTGCGAAAGCTTGAAGCCACCGGGGCAAACCTCGAACGGCTCCAAGACCTGGTCGCCGAGCTCGCCCGCCAACTGAAGCCACTGGGACGGCAGGCGCAGACCGCGCGGAGGGCGGCGGTGATCCAGGCGGAACTCCGCGATGCCAAGGCTCGGTTGCTGGCTGACGACCTCGTCACCGAACAGGCGAAGCTCGCCACAGAACTGGCGGACGAAGCCGCCGCAGCCGAGGCCAGGGCCAGGGCCGAGCTTGCCGTCAGGGAGGCACATCGGGCGGAGGAGGCCGCGGAAGAGCGACTCAAGACCGCCGCGGCGGACTTCGATGCCTCCCAGGAACAGTGGTACAACCTCGCCGCGCTGCGAGAACGCGTCACCACCACCGTCTCGATAGCCGCGGAACGCATACGGGCGCTCGAGAACCAGCCGACGTTCGAGGCCGTGGGGCGTCCACCGGCAACACTCGAGGCCGAGGCTGCCGACGTGGAGGCCAGGGAGCGGGAGCTGCGCAGGATCGCGGATCAGGCCAACTCGGCCCTGACTGATGCGACGCTTGGTCGCAGTTCCGCGGAGGCCCGCCACGGTGCGGCCGAACGGGCGTACGCTGCGGCCTTGCGGGCGGTGGCCGACCGACGTGAAGGGCGAGCCCGGTTGGTTGGCCGCATCGACGCCGTCAGGGCGAGGCTGGAGGCCTCCGGTGAAGAGATCGCCAGGCTCGATAACAGGCGCGGTGAGGCATTGGCGCGGGCGGACTCATCTGCCAAGCTGTACCACTCGACCGAGTCGTCCCTGGCCGGGCTCGGAAGCAGCGAATCAGACCTGGACGAAGCGTACGAGGAGGCCTGTGCCGCGGTCTCCGAAGTGGAGGCGGAGCTCGTCGAGGTCCGTTCGAAAGAAGCAGACAACGGCAAGAAGCGCGCGGGCCTCGAGGCGCGAGTCGAAGCGTTGCGGCTGCTCAGCGCGCGCAGTGATGGGGCTGCGGACTTGATCGACATGGGGCGAGACGACATCCTCGGACGACTCTCCGAGTTGATCACCGTCGAGGCCGGGCACGAAGCAGTGGTCTCGGCTGCTCTGCGCGGAATGGCTGAGGCGGTTGTCGTGCGGGGGCTGGAAGGGGCAGTGGCCGCGGCGCACTTCCTCTCGGAGGGTGACCGGGGACGCGCACCTCTGGTCGTTGCCGGCGCGGAGGGGCCCGCGGCTGGTGCCGTCCCGGGCAGGTCGGTGCGGGCGTTGGTGAGCGCTCCCGAACCCTTGGCCGGGGCTCTGGACCGGCTCCTGCTCAACGTCGTCACGGTGGAAACCGCAGGAGACGCGGTGGATCTGGTGGGGGCGCGCCCCGATCTCGTGGCGGTGACTCCGGCCGGGGAGCTGTACTCATCCTGGCTGGTCGAAGTCGGCTCGGCAGAACAGCCGTCGCTCCTGGAGTTGCGGGCGGAGCTCGCTGAGGCGGAGGACCATCTCCTTTCAATCACACGTGACGCGGAACAACTGCGTTTCGCAACTCAAGGTCTTCAGTCCCGGCTCGCGGATGCGCAGGGACGCGCGGACGATGCACTCGCTCTGCTGCACGAGTCGGATGCCCAGCTGGCGGCCGTGGCGGACCGTCTCAACTCCTATCGTCAGGGGCAGGCGACCGCGCACCGCGAGGCCCAGCGGCTCACCGAAGCCATCGAGGCTGCGCAGGAAGCCAGGGGCCGTGACGAGCGGGCGCTCTCGGAGCTGAGCGCGCGGCTGGAGGCAGCATCGGCGGAGGAGGACGGCGCGGAGCCGGACCCTGCTGAGCGTGATGCGCAGGCCGCCGAGGCACGCCGGTCCAGGCAGACCGAGATGGAGGCACGGCTTCGACTGCGGAGCGTGGAGGAGCAGATCAAGGCGATCGGCGGGCGTGCGGAGGGACTGCGGCGCGCCGCCGCGCAGGAAAGGGCCACGCGTGCGAAGGCTGAACAGCGGGCCGAACGGCTGCGCAGGGAGGCCGCGGTGGCTGGGGTGGTGCATGAGGCTGCCGTGGTCCTCGCAGAAAAGGTTGAAACAGCCAGACGGAGGGCCGGGGAGCAGCGGGACATCGCGGAGCAGGCGCGCCGTGACGCCGAATCGGCTACGAGCCGCGCCAGGCACGACTCGGCGGAGCTGGCGGCGAGGCTCGATGAGATCGTCCGCGGCGAGCACCGGGATGAAATGGTGCGCGTCGAGCACCGGATGCGGATCGAGCAGCTCACCGACCGCGCGCTGAGTGAGCTCGGGCTCGACCCAGGACAACTGGTTGCCGAGTACGGGCCGGACCAACCGGTGACGGTGCTCACCCCACCAGACGGCACGGTTCTCACCGAAGACGATGAAGCACCGGCCCCTGTCTGCTTCGACCGCGACCGGGAGGCGGCCAGGTTGAGCGCCGCAGAACGCGACCTCGTAAGGCTCGGGCGGGTCAACCCACTAGCGCTCGAGGAGTTCGAGGCCATGACGTCCAGGCACCAGTTCCTCTCGGCGCAGGTGGACGACCTGAGGAGGACCCGTGCGGACCTGGTGGGCATCGTCGACGAGGTCGACAAACGGGTCCAGGAGGTGTTCGAGGCCGCATACCGGGACGTAGCGGAAAGCTTCGCCTCCGTGTTCACAAGGCTCTTCCCCGGCGGGGAGGGCAGGCTGATCCTGACCGATCCAGGAGACTGGCTCACCACGGGCGTCGACGTCGAGGCCCGGCCCGCCGGCAAGCAGGTCAAACGGCTGTCTCTGCTCTCTGGCGGCGAACGCTCCCTTGTGGCCGTGGCGTTCCTGGTTTCGCTGTTCATGGCCCGACCGAGCCCCTTCTACATCCTCGACGAGGTGGAAGCCGCGCTGGACGACGCAAACCTCGGACGTCTGCTCGGGATCTACGAGGACCTCCGGGCCAACTCGCAATTGCTGATCATCACGCACCAGAAGCGGACCATGGAGATCGCCGACTCCCTCTACGGGGTGACAATGCGCGGCGACGGGATCTCGACGGTGGTTTCGCAACGATTCATCGAGGATTGACCCGACACGCCGTTGGACACAGGTTGTGGCCCACAACGGTGGCACACTGGTGGTGCTTCCAATCAGTTTGAAGGACCTTCCCCATGTTCGCAGGGATCACCCTCGTCATCATTGTGCTCATCGCCGTAGGCGTCGGTTTCGTCGTCGCCGTCTCATCTGGCCAGTTCAGGGTCAAGGATCAGCGCGTTGAGCGCATCGTCTCCGAGACCAACCAACGCCTCAACGGGAACGGCCAGGTGCCGCAGTTCCTTCGCAAGCTTGACGAGAGGGCCGAGAGCCACTCCCGCTGAGCCTCCCCTCGAGATCCCCGGAGTACCCCGTCGGGAACCCCGGGAGAACACCCGGACGGAACTGCTCGCGAAAATCGGCCAGTGGTCGATTTTCCTCCGTCTGGGGTCGAGTATCGGCCACTGCTTGGCGCGTCGGGGGTGTGGTGGTTGGGGTGGTGTTCCCGAGAATCGGCCAGTGGTCGGTTTTCCTCCGTCTGGGGTCGAGTATCGCCCACTGCCTCGACCCTTTCTGCCGCTCACGGACCGTGACTCGGAGGGCGTGCCTTCTCATCGGTAGGATGACCGCGTGTGGATCTTCTGGACAGTAATTGCGATCGTCGGCCTTGCGCTGGTCATCGGTGGCGCCGTCGTCTACCTCGACGGCCGCAAGCAGCGCGAACTCGAAAGGGCGCAGAAGCCCGAACTTGAGCCCGGCCAAGAGGCCGCCCAGGGCGGGCCTCAGCCCGTAGTCCCGACGGAGGTCGAGGGCCCGACGCCCGACGGTGTTGCCGTCGCCCCGGAGCCGGAGGTCGACGTCGTCGATGGTCTGGCACCCGTCGAGGAGAGCGTGGCAGTCGTACCAGAGACGACCGAGCTTGACCGCCCCGAGGCACCGCTCAGCCGCTGGTCGCGTCTGCGCCGTCGGTTGGCGAGCAGCAACAATGCCCTGGCGCGGGCACTATCCGACCTTCTGGCTGTCGACAAGATCGACGCGGATGTCTGGGACGACTTCGAAACCACCCTCATCACCTCCGACCTGGGCGTCGGCCCTGCGACGGAACTGACCGACGCGCTGCGCAAGCGCCTGGCCGTCGACGGTATCGCCGATCCTGCGAAGGCGAAGGAAGTCCTCCACGAGGAGTTGCTGAAGCTGGTCGACCCGACTCTCGACCGGTCGCTCAACCTCACCCCGGCCAAGGATGGCGACCCGGCGGTCGTCCTCGTCGTCGGAGTGAACGGCACGGGCAAGACGACCACGGTCGGCAAGCTCGCCCGCGTGCTCGTCGCGGAGGAGAAGTCGGTCCTGCTCGGTGCCGCCGACACCTTCCGCGCCGCGGCTGCGGAGCAGTTGGCGACCTGGGGTGAACGGGTCGGCGTCGAGACCGTTCGCAGCGACATCGACGGGGCCGACCCGGCATCCGTCGCGTTCGATGCGGTGGCAAAGGGCGTCGAGGACGGAGTCGACGTCGTGATCGTCGACACCGCGGGCCGCCTGCACACCAAGACCGGGCTGATGGACGAGCTTGGCAAGGTCAAGCGGGTCATCGAAAAGAAGGCCCCGGTCACCGAGGTGCTGCTCGTGCTCGACGCCACCACCGGACAGAACGGCATGACCCAGGCCCGCATCTTCGCAGAGGTCGTCGACGTCACGGGCATCGTGCTGACCAAGCTGGACGGCTCCGCCAAGGGCGGCATCGTCGTCCAGGTGCAGCGTGAGCTCGGTGTCCCCGTCAAACTCGTCGGCCTCGGCGAAGGGGTCGACGATCTCGCGCCGTTCGACGCGGACGGGTTCGTGGCGGGCATCCTGGGCGAGTAGGCCTCGCAAGAGTAGCTTCCGCTCAGGCCATGGTGGCTAGAGCGAACGGGAGGACGGCGTCGGCGCCGGCGCGCCGCAGCAGGCGGCCGGCGATCGTCATCGTCCACCGCGAATCGACCAGGTCGTCGACCAGGAGTACCGGACCGCGCAGGCTCGCCAGCCGATCTGCCATCTCGGGTGGCACCGTGAAGCGGGACCAAAGGTCGCGGACCCGGAAGGCGCTGTTGGCCGCGACCGCAGGAGTGGCAGCAGTCAGGTTTAGGGGGCCGAGCGGCTCAAGCCGACCCGCCCGCGCGAGGCCAGAGCCGAGAGACTCCACGAGTCGGGGGCGGCCGAGGCTTGGGATCCAGGCCACCGCGACGGGGCGTCCGTGCCACTGCCATTCCTTCAACACCCGCAGGCAGGCCGAGGCGAGCGGGGCCGGCAGTTCCCTGTCGACCGGTCTGCCGTCGCGGTCGGCCGCGAACAGTTCCCGCAACGTGTTGCCGTAGCCCAGATCGGTGAGGCGTGCGACGACGCGTCCCTCTTCGAGCACCTCCCCGACGGGTAGCTTCCCCTTGACCGGTACGCCGTCGACCGTGACCCCCAACCGGTCGAGCCCGGTCGGCCACTGCAGCCGGGGCGGAATCTCCACCCCGACCCGGTCCATCGAGGTTCGGGCCTCACGCTCGGAATCTGCGGAGATCTCCGTCGGGTACCAGGGGCCCGCGCAGGTGTCGCACCGGCCGCATGGAGCGCTCGACGGGTCGTCCAACGCCGCGGTCAGGAAAGCCATCCGGCAACCGTCCAGCTCCTGGTACTCGATCATCGAGCGTTGTTCGGCGAGGCGAGCTTCAGCGATCCGTTCGTACCGCTCAGAGTCGTAGACCCAGGCAACACCGGTGGAAACCCAGCCACCGGTGACAGACTCGACGACGCCGTCGACGGCCAGCACCTTCAGCAGCAGTTCGAGTTGGCTCCTCCTCAGGTCGACCCTGGCCTCCAGCGCACCGACCGAGAGCGGCCGGTCTGCGTCGCTCAGCGCGCCCAGCACCGCGTCGGCCCTTGTCCTGGTGGGCATCGCGTTGGTGGCGAAGTAGTGCCAGATCTCCCGATCCTCCCGGCCGGGCAGCAGTAGGACGTCGGCGCTATCGGTCGCCCTTCCCGCGCGGCCGACCTGCTGATAGTAGGCCACGGGTGAGCTGGGGGAGCCGAGGTGCACGACGAAGCCGAGGTCGGGCTTGTCGAAGCCCATGCCGAGCGCGGACGTCGCGATGAGAGCTTTGACGTCGTTGCCCTTGAGAGCGGATTCGGCTGCCAATCTGTCGACTGGGTCCGTGCGGCCCGTATAAGCCAGGACGCGGTGGCCTGCCTTGCTGAGGAGGGTGGCTGTCTCCTCAGCCGATGAGACGGTGAGGCAGTAGACGATCCCGCTGCCTGGCAGGTCGGCTAGATGCTCGGCCAGCCAGGCGAGCCGACGCCAGGATGTTCCGAGCTCGAGCACGCCCAGCCGCAGCGACTCCCGTGCGAGCGGCCCTCGAAGCGTGAACACCTCGTGCCCCCCTTCTGCCATCTGCTCGGCGACGTCATGGACCACACGCTCGTTGGCGGTCGCGGTGGTCGCCAGCACCGGCACGTCCGAGGGCAACTCCGCGATGAGAGTTCGGATGCGACGGTAGTCGGGCCGGAAGTCGTGGCCCCAGTCGCTGATGCAGTGGGCCTCGTCGATGACGACCAGCCCTGCCTGGCGGATCAGCCTGGGCAGCTGCTCGGCCCTGAACCGGGGGTTGACCAGGCGTTCGGGCGAGACAAGCAGGACGTCGATCGAGTCGCTGTCGAGGAGCGACTCGATGTCGGCCCACTGCGTGACGTTGGAGGAGTTGATCGCGGCCGCCCGCACCCCCGCCCGTTCCGCAGCCGCGACCTGGTCGCGCATCAGGGCGAGCAGCGGGGAGACGATCAGCGCGGGCCCGGCGCCGGCTCGACGCTGGAGGAGGGCCGCGATGAAGTAGACGGCGGATTTGCCCCAGCCTGTGCGTTGGACCACGAGCGCCCTGCGATGCTCGGCAACGAGGGCCTCGATCGCCTCGAACTGGCCAGGATGAAAGTCGGCCTGGGCGTTGCCGGTGAGCGCGCGGAGAATCGTCAGCGCCTCGTCGCGGAGCCCTACCGTGCCGCGTGCTACCGCTCCGCGCGTCGGAGCCGCTGCCCTTCCCGTGTCGGTGGCGCGGGGGAGCGCCTCCCCGAGATCGGAGGGCGGGAGGTCCCAGGGATCGGGGGGCAGCTCATCGAAGTCGGGCGGCGGCTCAACGTCCCATGGCTCAGTCATGCGTCCACTCTTGCACGCCCCGGTGACACAATGCGTCCCGTGCCCGCGGCGAAGGCTTGGGGGAATCAGAGGGGGTGACGGATCACCCTGATCCGGTTGCGCCGCAGCGAGGACATGATTGATCGGTGGAACCTTGAGTATCCTTGGGCTGTTCAAGCTCATCTGCGAAGGGCCAACCCAAGTGTTCGACACGCTGCAAGATCGCCTTGCCACAGTTTTCAAGGGGCTCCGCTCCAAGGGACGCCTCACTGAGGCGGACATCGACGCCACCATGCGCGAGATCCGGATCGCGTTGCTCGAGGCCGATGTCAACCTCGCCGTGGTCAAGGAGTTCGTCGCCGCCGTCAAAGCCCGAGCACTCGACGCCGAGCTGTCGAAGGCACTCAACCCGTCGCAGCAGGTCATCAAGTTCGTCAACGATGAACTCATCTCGATCCTGGGTGGCGAGGCCCGCCCCATCCGGTTCGCCAAGCGCCCCCCGACGGTGATCATGCTCGCGGGCCTCCAGGGTGCGGGCAAGACGACGCTGGCAGGCAAGCTCGGCATCTGGCTTCGCGAGAACCGACACACCCCTTTGCTGGTCGCGGCCGACCTCCAGCGCCCAAACGCCGTCAACCAGCTCCAGATCGTGGGCGAGCGGGCAGGGGTCCACGTGTTCGCCCCCGAGCCCGGCAACGGTGTCGGTGACCCGGTCGACGTCGCCCGACGCGCGATCGTCCACGCAGAGGCCAAGCTCTACGACGTGGTGATCGTCGACACCGCGGGCCGACTGGGCGTCGATCAGGAACTGATGCAGCAGGCCGCTGACATCAAGGCGGCGGTCAACCCCTCCGAGACCCTCTTCGTAGTCGACTCGATGATCGGCCAGGACGCCGTCAACACGGCCAAGGCCTTTGACGAAGGGGTCGGCGTCGACGGTGTCGTGCTCACCAAGCTCGACGGCGACGCCCGCGGCGGTGCCGCCCTGTCGATCGCCCGCGTGCTCGGCAAGCCGATCATGTTCGCCTCCAACGGCGAGGGCCTAACCGACTTCGACATGTTCCACCCCGACCGGATGGCCTCGCGCATCCTCGGCATGGGCGACATGCTCACCCTCATCGAGCAGGCGGAGAAGACCTTCGACGCCGAAGAGTCCCGCGCAGCGGCCGAGAAGCTGATGGGGAAGAACAAGTTCGGCCTCCAGGACTTCCTCTCACAGATGCAGCAGCTCCGCAAGATGGGGCCGATGTCCAAGATCCTGGGCATGTTGCCGGGGGCCGGTCAGTTCAAGGACGCGATCAACGAGATCGACGAGAAGGAGATCGATCGGATCGAGGCGATCATCCACTCGATGACCCCGGCCGAGCGTGACGATGTGTCGATCCTCAACGGGTCGCGTCGTGCCCGCATCGCAAAGGGTGCCGGCGTTCAGGTTTCAGAGGTGAACAAGCTCGTCAACCGCTTCGTTGAGGCCCGAAAGATGATGGAGTCCCTCGCCGGTGGCGGCATGCCCGGAATGCCGGGAATGCCGGGGATGGGGGGCCGTCGTTCGGGCAGCAAGCGGCAGCAGGGAAAGAAGGGGCGCAAGGGGGGCGCGCGCCCGGCGAACCGTCCGGTCCAGCAGCAGCCCCAGGCGCCGCAGATTCCGCAGTCGATGGACGACTTCCAACTGCCGCCCGAGCTCGCCAAGATGTTCGACCAGAACAAGCCCAAATTCTAGAGAATCAGAGGGAGTCGACATGGGTGAGGCCTTGCATTTCCAGAAGGCATGGGTGCTTCCCGGCGCCGAGGAGCCGACGGAACTCTGGATCGCCGACGGGGTGATCGTAGAAGGCCCGGTCTCCGGGGCCCAGAGCAGATCCGCGGAGTGTTGGGTGCTCCCCGGCCTGGTCGATGCCCACTGTCACATCGGCCTTGGGCCAGAGGGGGCGGTTGACGCCGCAACCGCCCGTCGGCAGGCCCTCGAAGACCTTTCCGCGGGGACGATGCTGATCCGCGACGCAGGATCGCCGGCCGATACCCGCTGGGTTCAGCAGGACGGCGACCTGCCGCGGCTGCTGCGCGCCGGTCGCCACGTCGCGCGCCCGAAACGGTACCTCCGTGGAGTGGGTGCGGAGGTCGAACCTGCCGATCTCGTCGAACAGGTCCGGCACGAGGCGCGCTCGGGTGACGGGTGGGTCAAGCTGGTCGGCGACTGGATCGACCGCAGCGTCGGCGATCTCGCCCCGCTGTGGCCCGCCGACGTTGCAGCTCAGGCGATCGCAGCGGCGCATGAGGAGGGCGCCAGGGTCACCGCACATTGCTTCGGTGAGCAGTCCGTCGCAGAGTTGGTCTCTGCCGGCATCGACTGCATCGAGCACGGTACCGGCATGACAGACGAGGTCATCGAGGAGATGGTGCGGCGAGGCACGGCCCTCGTGCCGACGATGATCAACCTGGCCCGATTCCCCATGTACGCGGCGCCGGCAAAGGACAAGTACCCGACGTATTTCACGCACATGACCGACCTGTACGAGCGCCGGAAGGCGACCATCGGCAAGGCCGTCGAAGCGGGGGTCCAAGTGTATTCGGGCACCGACGCGGGCACCGTCGTGCCCCACGGACAGATCCGCTCCGAGATCGAGGAGTTGGCCGAGGTCGGCGGAAACGGGTTCGCCCTGGGCGCCGCAAGCTGGCGGGCGCGCGGCTGGCTTGGCGCCGATGTCCTCACCACTGGTGCCAGCGCCGACCTCATCGTGCTCGACGCCGACCCACGCGAAGACTTGACGGCGCTCTACCGTCCCGCCTCCCTGGTGCTTCGGGGGCGGGTCGTCCACTGATCCACGGCCATACAATTGGTCATGGCTCTTCTGCGGATTCTCGGCCCGATAGAGGTGTGGTCCCCGGACGCCATCCTGCCCGATCCGAAATCCGACAAGATCGCGTCGAGCGAACGCCTCAGACGGCTGTTGTGCGCGCTCATCGTCAACTCGGATCGGGTCGTCGGTATCGACCGACTCGCCTTCGCCGTATGGGGGGACGATCAGCCGGGGGACCCGACTTCGGCCCTGCATAACCTGGCCTTCAGGCTGCGTTCGGAGTTGCGCAGAAGAGGCGTGCAGGGGATCGAGATCCACACAGTCGCGCCCGGCTACCGACTCGTCGTTGGGGCGGGCGCGATCGACTCTCAGATGTTCACCGACGGGGTCCGGGCTGCCTGCTCAGGGATGGATGCTGATCCGGAGGCGACCCTGCGACAACTGGACGAGTGTGAGGCGCTGTGGCGAGGCGGGGCCTTCGGCGACCTTTGTGACGAGGTCTGGCTGCAGCCTGCTGTCGCCCGGCTCGACGAATTGCGGCTGCGGGGAATCGAGGCCGCAGCCGACGCGCTGCTGCTACTTGGCAGGCCGTCAGAGGCCGTCGAACGGCTGCTGCCGTGGACGATGCGTCGAGAGCCTCCACATGCGCCATATGCAGGCCCTGGCCGCGGCGAACCGTCCGACCGAGGCGCTTGCGGTATACCGGGCCTTGAGCGCAAGGCTCGCGGAGCAGCTCGGCACCGACCCGACCCCCGAGGTGAGTCGAGTGCATCTGGAGATACTCCAACAGCGCGTTCCAGTGGCCGGCAGGACCCGGGAAAGGATGCCAGGACTGATCGGCAGGAGCGCCGAACTCTCCGCGGTGCGAGCTCTCACAGCAAGGCATCGGGTCGTGACCGTGGTCGGCGTCGGAGGAGTCGGTAAGACGTCGCTGGCCCTGGCACTACAGCGGGGCGGAGGTTGGGTGGCAGAGCTTGCCGCCGTCGACCAGGGAGATGCCGTGGTGCACCGCGTCGCCGAGGCCACAGGCGTCCACCTCCGGCGGGACCGGTCACCGATCGAGGCGCTAGGGGAGGCGCTCGCGGATTCCACTGGGCAATTGGTGCTCGACAACTGTGAGCACCTCGTCGAAGCCGCAGCTCAGGTCGCCTCGGTCGTCCTACGCCAATGCCCACGCATCAACGTATTGGCGACGTCCCGGGTGCCGCTGCGGATCGCGGGTGAGGCGGTCTTCGAATTGAAGCCGCTTGCGCCTCCGAGCCTCGATGACCGGGAAATCGCAACTGTGGGGCATTCACCTGCCGTGCAGTTGTTCGTGGAACGCGTCCGGGCCCGTGAACCTGGATTCATGATTACGGCTGACAACTGCACCGCGGTCGCCGAGGTGTGCCGACGCCTTGACGGTGTGCCGCTGAGTGTCGAGTTGGCGGCCACCCGGATGCATGCGGTGTCTCCGGAGGCCCTGGCCGAGAGGCTGCAGTGGCGGTTCCGGGTGCTGAGTGGCGGGAGGGCAACAGACCCTCGGCACCGCAGCCTGCACGCGGTGGTCGACTGGTCCTATGCTCTGCTCGAACCTGAGGTGCAGGTGCTATTCGAGGCACTTTCCGTCTTCCCCGGGGCGTTCGACCTGACGGCCGCGGAACAGCTGATCGCCGAGCTGGGCGGTTCGCTGCCCGATGTCGTGGCAGGCGTGGCCGAACTGGTGGACTCATCCATGCTCACGTCAGAGCGTAACGGGTACCGGTTGTTGGAGACGCTCCGGGACTTTGGGCGGGAGCGTCTCGGACATGGCGGCGCCCGTGACGCGGTGTCGGGGGCACATGCCCGCCTCGTAGCGTCCCGTCTCGGCGGACTCGCGCGACACCTTTGGGGAAGCGGCCACCAGAGCGCGGCAAGGCTCGTGACCGGGTCGCTGGACGATGTTCGACAGGCCGTCGATTGGGCCCGTCACCATGACCTGGAGTTGGCGGGTGAGCTGTTGGCAGGTTGCCTGCCATGTCTCGAGCTGACCATGAGCACGGAGATCACTGGGTGGGCACGTGACCTCATCAGGGACGCCGAGTTGACCGGAGAATCCGCTCAGGTGCCGAGAGCCGCGCAACTGGTGGCGGCGTGCGGTGCGAGATTCGACGGCGACCTGCCTGCCGCGCACCGCTGGGCCGAGGTGGTCGTGGCGGGTGGGGCGACTGCGGCGGTGGAGGTGCACGCCGAGATGATCCTGGCCGAGGTCGCGATGTTCCAGGGGAACATGGAAAGTGCGCGACGATACTGCCAAGCCATGCGCACGGCCGCGGCCAAGGCAGGCATGCACGGTGCCGCTCTGCTTGCGGAGGGTTGCCTCCTCCTCGTGGAGGAATATGCAAATCCGAGGCGCGACAGCCTCGAGCTGGCCCGTGCTGCATCGGCTCTGGCCGACGAGGCAGGGGCCGCCAACGAAGACGTGGTCGAGTTCTGGGCTCGTTACATGACGGGCGAATGCCTCCTGGATGAGGATCCGGCCCGAGCGGCTGCCCTGCTTGACGAAGCCATCGAAGGAGGACGAAGCACGGGCGATCGCTATCTGGAGGGTGTCTCTATGGTCTCGCGGGCGTCGATCGAGGCGCGGGTCGGCGATCCCCGCCGTGCCGCGGCGATGTTCAAGGCGGCCTCGGTGCACTGGCAGGAGGCCGGGAACTGGACCCACCAGTGGGTCTCGCTGCGGAGCGTGTGCGAGCTCCTGGCACGGGCCGGAGCGGTGGTCGCCGCGGCCCGGCTGTTGGGCGCCGTCGTGGCCGCAGACGGTCACACTGGAACCGGTGTTCAGGGCGAGGATGCGGTGCGCCTAGGACTGGTCAAACAGGAACTCGTCGACCGTCTGGGGGCGGTGGAGGTCGCGCGCCTGATGGCGCTGGGCGCGGTGATGGACCGTGACACTGTCGTCAGGGCTGCGGTGGAGGCCTTAACGGCGGTCTCGGAAGGTTCGGAGGGCTTCAGCGGGGGATGAGCTCGTAGAACCTGAAGAAGCTGAAGTCCTCGATGGGAAGGACTCGGGGCTCACCGAAGCCGGCCCGGTCGGCATATCGGGTGAGGGTGGAAGGCCGCAGCACGGTTCCGGTGCCGGCCGACGGCGTGTCCGACGACATGCCGTCGGGCAGACACACGAAAAGCGAAGCAGCGTACATGAACCGGTCGAGTTCGTTCGCCGGGCCGTCGAATTCGTAGCTGACGGCCTCATCCATCACGACCAGCCGACCGCCCGGGGCAAGCGACTCGCGGATGGCGGAGAGGACGGAGACGGGGTCCGACATGTCGTGTAGGCACTCGAACGCGAAGGCCAGGTCGAACGGTCCGTGGGCAGGCGCCGTGGTGCCGTCGGCGGTCACGAAGGTGGTCTGGTCGGTGACCGCGAGCGCCGCCGCATTGGCTTTGGCCATGACGACAGATTCGGCGTCGGGGTCGATCCCGACAAACGTCGCCCCTGGGTAAGCGCGAGCCAGAGCGATCGTCGACCAGCCGCCGCCGCAGCCGACGTCCAGCACTCGCGCGCCAGGTCGCCCAAGTGGTCGGTGGAGATCTGCGACGCGGGCAAGGGCAGGGGCCAACCGGGTGTCGAACCACGGTCGGTTGAGGGCTGACTGGGATTCGCGTGCGTCGGCGCCGAGCCGTGCCCAACTCACCCCGCCACCGTGGCGGTACGCATCAAGGAGTTCGGGCAGGTGGCGGAAGGAGGCGGCGAACATCCGTGGCAAGGCCCCAAGGTAGGCCAGGCTGGTGTGATTCAGCAGTACCTCGGCCGGGCCGGCGGGCAGGGTGAATGTCACCGGCGCCGATGCTGTGTCGGCTTCGAGGATGCCGTAGGCGGATTGCATCTCGAGCCATTCGCGGGCGTAGCGGGCGTTCGTGCCGGTGCGACGGGCCAACTGGTCTGCGGTGGACGCCGGATGTGCAGCCAGATCGGCGTACCAGCCGAGCCGATCGCCCAAGTAGGCGCTCATCAGTTCTGCTGTGGCCAGGGCCGAGGAGAAGAACCGTTCGAGGAAGGCTTCGGCGGTTGGGGCGGTCAAGGATTGGGTGGATGTGCTCATGCAGCATGTTCAGCCCGGGGCCTCTCACACCGCTCTCACGCCCTTCTCGGGCCGGGTGGCGAGCCCGACCTGCGGTCCGCTGGGACAGCGGCAGCGGACCGCGGGCGTCATGCTTCAGCTGAACATCACCAGGTTGTTGAACACGAAGGTGCGCTGGGTTCGGAACCGGCCGTCGCTCCCGAGGCTCACCACGTCCGCCTCGGCGTAGCTGCGGCAGCCGTTGCGGCCGGTCGCGGCGGTGTCGCACTCGGTGTACCACCGGCGGCCGTCTTCGGCCTTCCAAGCGCCCGGGCGGCCAAGTGGGTTGGTTGCCCACTGCGTACGCTTCATCAAGGGCAGGTACGTCAGGTTGTTGAACGCCCACCCCTGCCTGACGACATAGCTCCCTGAGCGGTCCTTCACGATCGTGGTGGCCCAGATGTCGGTGCGGCAGCGGGTCGTCTGCGAGTAGGGCTGGCAGGTGGTCGTCCACAACCGTCCGCCCACCTGGTGCACCCCAGGCAGCGTGTAGGGCGCCGACGGCTGCCAACCACCGGTCGTCGGTGTGGGCGTGGGTGTCGGCGTGTGCGTCGCGGTCGGAGTGGGCGTGGGTGTCGCGGTCGGGGTCGGTGTGGGTGTCGCGGTTGGCGTCGGTGTCTCGGCGGGCGTGGGCGTGGGCGTCGGGGTGGGTGTCGGCCCGACCTCTGGGCAGACGACCTTCGCGTCTGCCCAGTCGGCACGGTCCCACCAGTTGGCCGAAGCACCAGGATTCCGCGGATCCGACTCGGCCGGATCGACCTCCAGCATCAGGTCTTTCACGCCGCTGACATCAACCGCGACGTCGACCGGGGTCAGCTGGTACAGGATCGGCGACTCGTAGAGCACGACGCCGTCGCCCCACACCCGGAAGATCACCGACGGCAGCTTGCCCGCAGCCGACATGGTGTCGTCGATCCCGACGGTGGCGGTGAACGTCGAGCACCGGTCGTCCAGAGCGAACGAAACGGAACCGGGGGTCTGCATCCCGAGGCCCTTGGCGTAGGTGACGCCGTCGATCCTGATCGGTTCAGGGGTGGCGGAGGAGCCGTCGCCCACCTCGGTGTCGCGTCGCGTGGGGAAAAGGCCGACGAACTCGTCCAGGAATGGAAGGTCGCTCAGGAAATGCTCACCAGCGCCGGGTGACGGTGGTCTGACGACCTCGTATGCCTGTGCGACGCGCGCGGGTACCTTCGCGGCGACCGTGCTCGAAAGGCCGCTTGGCGTGGAGGCGATCCCCACCCGGCCTTCGGAGGCCAGCCAGGGCTGGGCATCGTCGTACCAGTTGAAGCTCTGTGAGGGGGCACCCTCCAGTTGCGCCAACCTCGCTGAAAGGAACTTCTCCCAACGCGGCTTGTAGAACGACCCGACCAGGCCCTGAATCTCTCGGCCCGCGTAGTTCCCCAGACCGTTGTTGTAACCGTCCCGGTGCCCCCATACGGTCAGCAGGGTGCGTTCCGAGCGCTCCAGGGCCGCCTTCTCCTGTGGCGTTGCGCCGAGGGCCGAGGCGTCGTCGAGCAGCGGGCCGAGCAGAGAACCCGACTGGGTCCCTGCAAGCTCGTCAAGCAAGTCAAGGTTTGCGAGGAACTGTGTCATGTAGCCCTCGAACCGCACCGCATCGCCCGAGTCGAATGCGGCGCGCAGCTTCGGAAGGAGAACCCGCCCGGTGTTGGAGAGCGCCTGGCGTGAAACGTCCATCACGTCGTACTGGTAGGCGGCGTTCGATCCCAACTCGTCGGCGGCGCTGAGCAGCGGTTCGACGGCGGTGGCGAACTCGGCCATGTCGTAGGCCGGGGAGGTGGGGGACCACGCCGATGAGGTATTGGCCGTCAGTGACGGGTCGGCCGCGTAGACGCTGTCGTGTGCCTCGGCGAAGCCGGGATTGTCGGGGAGCGTGTAGGCCGTCGCCCCGATCGTCTGCCACGCCTCGATCACTGCGTCGTTCCGGACGCCGTAGCGCCGCACGGTCCAGTCGGCCCACCACTGATCAAGGTCGACCGGCCCGTCCTCCCAGGCCAGGCCGGCGAAGAAGTCCAGGGCCGCCCCGTTGTTGTTGCCGCCTTCCGGCATCGCGGCGATGCCGTCGACCTTCGAGCCATCCTTGTCGCGCCACTGGAAGAAGCGTTCATTCCAGGTCGTCATCTCGGAACCCATGGTGGTGTCGCCGCCGTAGTTCCAGATCGTCCCGAACGCGTAGGGCACGCTGGACCAGTCGACCTCGCGGTTCCGGTCGGCGGAGGTGCGGTCGGAGAGGCCGTCCACGATGAAGGTGGTGGCCGGGTCCGCCGCGGCCGCGACATCGGCTGGCGGATTCTCCTGCCAGCCAAGCAGGACCCAGACCGCTCCAGGGTTCGCATTCTGCAGCGCCGCCTCGATCGCTCTGGTGGCGTTGGGGACGTTGACGTTGCCGCGCACCCCGCCCTCGTGCAGCACATCCATCTTGTACCGGTCGCTGGCCCCCAGCCGTGCGGCGCTCGCCTCATAGAATGCCTCGGCGACGCTCGGGAAAATGGGGGAGTTGGGATCGAGCCAGTCGGAACGGGTGAACCCGACCCAGCCTCCCTGGGCGACGACGTTGTTGCCAGGATGTCGAGTGCCGAATCCGACTGGCACGGTGCCGAAGTATCCCGGAAGGACCGGGTTCATGTTCAGCTCGCGCATCCGGTCGGCGATCTGGCGCCCCAGCGCCGCCCTCGCCTCGATCGTGGCCTCGCTGATGCCTGCGGGGAAACCCGACATGTTCTGCAACAGCCACCACGGTTGATGCGACGGTGTCGGCGTCCATGCGGTCAACTCGGCCTTGGAATAGCCGAACTGTTGGAGCACATCGAAGTAGACGGCCTCGGTGCCCACCGGCATGAACACCTCGTTGAAGCCCAGCGCCGCCAACTCGTCGATGAGTTGCTCCCAGTCCGCGAAGTCGCGGTACGGGTTGGTGTAGCCGTCCTCGGTGTCGTTGCCGTAGAAGCGGTGCGTCACCTCGGCCTCATCCGAGATGAGTTGTTGAGGGAGTGGGAAATCCGCCGTGGGGTCAACATTTCGGACGGTGTAGGAGAGCGACTGCCCGACCGATCCGAGGTACGCGTTGAGGCCCTTGGCCGCAGTGGCCGCAGTCGTCGCGGTGATCAGCACGTGCTCGTTCCGGGAGGCCACCTCGAATCGGTCGATGCCGTCGGTGGCGGGGCGGATCGCCACATCGAAGCGCCCGGCCGCGGTCGTCATGATCCGATCAACGGCCGCCTCAGCGGCGGCTTCGGCAGCGGCGACGTCGAAGGGTGCGGTCACAGGGGTCTGCCAGTCGGCGACCGGTGCGATGCCCGTGTCCGCCTTGGCGGTCGGCATCAGGTTCAGGAACGTGGCGGTGAGCGCGAGGACGGTGAAACCGACCAGCAGGCGTCTCGGGTTGGGGTGCATTCGGGCGAACCTCCGTTGGCGTCTCGTGCTGGCAGTCAACCACCCACGTCGGACAACCGGCACGGGCCTTGGCCGATTCACTCACGAGTTTTGCTTGGCGCCCCTGGCGGTCGGTCAGCCCCACCCGAGGGAATGCAGTTGCTCCTCATCGATGCCGTGGTAGTGCCCGAGTTCATGCACCAGCGTGATCCAGATCTCGTCGTAGAGCTCTTCCTCATCGGCGCACATCCGGGTCAGCGGACCTTGGAACAGCACGATCCGATCGGGTAACTGGCCGAACCCGTACTCGTCGCGGTCGGTCAGTGCGGTGCCGTCGTAGACGCCGAGCATGTCCGTTCCGTCCTCGGGCTCGTCTTCGATCACGAAGATCAGGTTGTCGAGACCGGCCAGGAGTTGCTCAGGCAACTGATCCAGCGCCTCCTCGACGAGGAGTTCGAACGCATCGGCTGTAATGTCCATCGCGGCCAGCCTACCGGTGTGTCGTCGGACTGTTTGGGGTCTGGGGGGCTCTCTGGCACAATGTCAGATGCACCTTCTTCGTCTGTGCCCTCTCACGCGGGCGGAGAGGCCCCTAGGTTTGCGCCGAGTGTGCCCCACACGCAACGCGCGTCCGTCCAACTCGTCTGCCCAGCAGACACCTTGAGTAACAGGAGAAACCACACTCGTGGCAACCAAGATTCGTCTGAAGCGTCTCGGCAAGATTCGCTCGCCCCACTACCGCATCATCGTCATCGACTCGCGCGCCAAGCGCGACGGTCAGGCCATCGAAGAGATCGGCCTGTACCACCCGAAGAACGATCCCAGCGTCATTCGCGTCGACTCTGAGCGCGCCCAGTACTGGCTCTCAGTCGGTGCGCAGCCGACCGAGGCCGTCGTGGCGATCCTCAAGCGCTCCGGCGACTGGCAGAAGTTCACCGGTGACACCACCGCCTCCGGTATCGACCCGCAGCCTGAGCCCCGCGACCGCGAGGCAGCTTTCGCCGCAGCCTTGGCCGAGGATGCGGGCGCGACCGCCCCGGCCATCTCCAAGGCCAAGAAGAAGGCCGACGAGGACGCTGCCAAGAAGGCCGCCGAGGCTGTGGCCCCGGCCGCCGAGGCACCTGCCGAAGAGGCCTGAGCGTGCTGGCAGACGCGCTGGAGCACCTCGTGGCCGGTATCGTCTCAAACCCCGATGACGTGACCGTCAAGGAGAAGGACCTGCGTCGCGGGCGCCTTCTTGAGGTGCGCGTACACCCCGACGACGTCGGGAAGGTGATCGGGCGCCAAGGGCGTACCGCGCAGGCGCTGCGTACCGTGATCGGGGCGCTGGCAGGTAAGGAAAGTGTCCGGGTCGACTTCGTGGACGTCGATCGCCCCGGCCGCCGCTGAGCCGAACGAATCGCCGGTTGAGGAGCCGTGAGCCCTCAACCGGCGATTTTTCATTGCACGAAGCAACAGAAGGTAACCGATGGGTGAAATGGTCGAGGTGACGGTCGGCAGGATCGGGCGCGGGCACGGCATCAAGGGTGAGGTGATGATCGAGCTGCGCACGGACGAGCCGGCCAGGCGGTTCCAGCCTGGTGTGAAGCTCGCGCTGGGAACCGGTCTGCGCTCCGTCGAGATCGCGACCACTCGATGGCACCGGGGCCGACTGGTCGTCACGCTGGTCGGCTACCCCGACCGCACCGCCGTCGATGCCCTGACAGGAGAATGGCTCAGCCTCCGGGTTCCGGCCGACGAGCTTCCGAGTGAGCCCGAGGAGTACTTCGATCGGCAACTGGTCGGGCTCGGGGTACTCGATCATGCCGGGGGTCGGGTCGGCACGGTGGCCGAGGTGCTGCACATGCCGGCCCAGGATCTCCTGCGCGTCGACGTGGGCGGTGACGATCGGCTGATCCCGTTTGTCTCCGCGCTCGTGCCTCGGGTCGATCTTGGCGCTGGAGTCATCCAACTGGCCGATGTTCCCGGCCTGCTGGAGGACGAAGAATGAGGCTTGAATTCGTCACGATCTTTCCGGACTACTTCGCGCCTCTCCAGTTGAGCCTCGTGGGGAAGGCGATCGCGGGGGGCACCGTCGAACTGGCCGTCCACGACCTGCGGGCCTGGACCCACGACAGGCATCACACCACCGATGACACCCCTTACGGTGGGGGAGCAGGCATGGTGATGAAGCCAGAACCCTGGGGGGAGGCGCTGGACGCGCTGGAGGAGTCGTCTGTGCTCCCCATCACGGTGGTGGTGCCGACGCCTGCTGGACGGCCATTCACCCAGTCACTGGCCTATGAACTCGCGGGTAAGGAACGGTTGGTTTTCGCCTGTGGTCGCTACGAGGGGATCGATCAACGGGTCATCGACCACTGCAGGCAACGCTACGAGGTGGTCGAGGTGAGCCTCGGCGACTACGTCCTCAACGGGGGAGAGGTCGCCGCGCTTGCGATCACCGAGGCGGTCGTCCGGCTCCTCCCCGGCGTGCTGGGCAATCCCGATTCGCTGCTTGAGGAATCGCACTCCTCTGGCAATGAGCAGTTGCTCGAGTACCCGAACTACACGAAGCCCCCGGTGTGGCGTGGGCGTGAGGTGCCGGAGGTGCTGCTCAGCGGCAATCACGGCTTGATCGCCAAGTGGCGCAGGGAGCGCGCGTTGGAACGAACGAGGAGTACCCGGCCCGACCTGTTGGACGGCGATTTTTCGTAAGTAACGCCGCGCGTAAATCGCCCAGTCAACACGCTGTTGAGCTAATCTGCCCCCTGCGCAAATTCGGGGCTTTCGTTGGCTAGAGTGAGCGCGTGGCAACAACACTCACCATTCATCAGCGAGCGTTGCGATCAACGGTCGTCAAGAAGGTCATCATGGCGGTGACCGGCTTGATCATGATCGCCTTCCTGCTCTTCCACATGTACGGCAACCTGAAAATGTTCGTTGGTTTCGAGGCCTTCGATCATTACGCGCACTGGCTCAAGGGTGCGACCGAAGACGGCGGCATGCTGTACCCGATCATCATGCAGGGCCAGTTCATCTGGATCTTCAGATTCGTGATGGTGCTCGCGGTACTGCTGCACATCTGGTCGGCGTACACGCTGTCGCGCCAGAGCATCGCCGTGCGCGGGCCGAAGTATGTCAACGACAAGCGCCAGGCACAGACCTACTCGGCGCGCACCATGCGCTGGGGCGGTGTGATCGTCCTCGCCTTCCTGATCTTCCACCTGATCCAGTTCACGATCGTGCCCGGGTCTTTCGGTGGGAACGGCGCAGAACCGCACACCATGGTGCTCGTAGGCTTCCAGCAGTGGTGGATGGTCGCGCTCTACGCCGTCTGCATGGTGCTCGTCTGCATGCACATCCGGCACGGCTTCTGGAGCGCGTTCACCACGCTCGGAGCCAACACCAGCCCCAACGCCCGTAAGTGGCTCAACTTCCTGGCGATCGTCGTGGCCGTTGCTCTGTTCGTGGGCTTCATGATCATGCCGGTTGCCGTCCTGTTTGGAGTTATCTCGTGACCGACACCATCAGCACCCCCGTGGCCAACCAGTTCTGGAGTGTTGGCGCGGACATCGAAGACACCAAGGCGCCAAAGGGCGTCGACATCGACAAGGTTTGGAAGACCCGGCAGTTCCAGGCACGCCTGGTCAACCCGGCCAACCGCCGCAAGCTGAGCGTCATCATCGTCGGCACCGGCCTCGCCGGTGGCGCTGCAGCCGCGACGCTCGGCGAGGCAGGCTACAACGTCCTCAACTTCTGTTACCAGGACAGCCCCCGCCGGGCCCACTCGATCGCGGCCCAGGGCGGCATCAACGCGGCCAAGAACTACCGCAACGACAACGACTCGACGCACCGGCTGTTCTACGACACCGTCAAGGGCGGCGACTACCGGGCCCGGGAAACCAACGTCTACCGCCTTGCCGAGGTATCGGCCAACATCATCGACCAGTGCGTCGCCCAGGGTGTCCCCTTCGCCCGTGAATACGGCGGCCTGCTCGACACCCGCTCGTTCGGTGGCGTGCAGGTGCAGCGCACCTTCTACGCGCGTGGCCAGACCGGTCAGCAGCTGCTGATCGGCGCCTACCAGCAGTTGGAGCGCCAGGTCGCAGCCGGCACCGTCAAGATGTACACCCGCCACGAGATGGTCGAGTTGATCGTCGTCGACGGCCGGGCCCGCGGCATCGTGACCCGGAACATGGTCAACGGAAAGGTCGAGACCTGGACGGCCGACGCCGTCGTGCTAGCCACCGGCGGCTACGGCAACGTGTTCTTCCTATCGACCAACGCGATGGGCTGCAACGTCACCGCCACCTGGCGTGCGCACCGCAAGGGCGCCTACTTTGGCAACCCCTGCTACACGCAGATCCACCCGACCTGCATTCCTGTGCACGGCGAGACCCAGTCGAAGCTGACGCTGATGTCCGAGTCGCTGCGCAACGATGGCCGCATCTGGGTGCCGAAGAAGGCTGAAGACTGCGCCAAGGACCCCCGCCAGATCCCCGAGGAGGCGCGCGACTACTACCTGGAGCGCATCTACCCGGCCTTCGGTAACCTGGTTCCCCGTGACATCGCGTCGCGTCAGGCGAAGAACATGTGCGATGAGGGTCGCGGTGTCGGCCCGGCGGTCGCAGAGGTCGGTTCCGATGGTGTGGAGCGTCAGGTGCGCCGCGGCGTGTACCTCGACTTCTCCGATGCGATCAACCGCCTCGGCCAGAAGGCCGTCGAGAACAAGTACGGCAACCTGTTCGACATGTACGCCCAGATCACCGGCGAGAATCCGTATGAGACGCCGATGCGCATCTACCCCGCGGTGCACTACACGATGGGCGGCCTCTGGGTCGACTATGACCTGCAGTCCAGCATCCCGGGCATGTACGTTACCGGTGAGGCGAACTTCTCGGATCACGGGGCCAACCGGCTCGGCGCCTCGGCCCTGATGCAGGGCCTGGCTGACGGCTACTTCGTGCTCCCGAACACCATCAACGACTACCTCGCTGATGCACCTTTCGAGAAGGTGGCCGACAATCACCCGGCCGTGGTCGAGGCCCGCGCCACAGCGCAGGCACGCATCGACAAGCTGCTCTCGATCCAGGGCACCCGCTCGGTCGACTCGTACCACAAGGAACTCGGCCACATCATGTGGGAGTACTGCGGAATGGAGCGCACCGAGGCTGGGCTGAAGAAGGCCATTGGCCTCATCCAGGAACTCCGCAAGGACTACTGGAGCAACGTTCGCGTCACCGGCAAGAACGAGGACTTCAACCAGGCCCTCGAACGTGCCGGGCGAGTCGCCGACTTCATGGAGCTCGGTGAACTGATGTGTGTCGACGCCCTGCACCGCCGTGAATCCTGCGGTGGCCATTTCCGTGCCGAGTCCCAGACGCCCGAGGGGGAGGCACTGCGTCACGACGATGAGTTCCTCTATGTCGCGGCCTGGGAGTGGGGCGGCGAGGGGAGCAAGCCGGTCCTGCACCGCGAACCCCTCAACTACAAGGCAATCGAACTCAAGCAACGGAGTTACAAGTGAAGCTCAAGCTACGTATCTGGCGTCAGACCGGCCCTGACGCCGCCGGCCGGATGGTCGAGTACGACCTGGACGGTGTGTCGGAGGACATGTCGTTCTTGGAGATGCTTGACCTCCTCAACGAGAACCTCACCGAGCGCAACGAGGAACCGGTCGCGTTCGATCACGACTGTCGAGAGGGCATCTGCGGCATGTGTGGCGTTGTCATCAATGGCATCGCACACGGTGGTTCGGCCACGACCACCTGCCAGCTGCACATGCGCTCGTTCTCGGACGGGGCGACGATCGACATCGAACCCTGGCACGCCGGTGCGTTCCCTGTGATCAAGGATCTCGCGGTTGACCGCGGGGCCCTTGACCGGATCATCGCCGCTGGCGGCTTCATCTCGAGCAACACGGGCTCGGCTCCGGACGCCCATGCCACCCCAGCGCCTAAGCGCGAGGCGGACAAGGCATTCGACAACGCCACGTGCATCGGATGCGGTGCGTGCGTCGCCGCATGCCCGAACAGTTCCGCCATGCTGTTCACGGCCGCCAAGATCACACACCTCGCGATGCTCCCGCAGGGCCAGCCCGAGCGCTACCGTCGCGTCAAGTCGATGGTCGCGCAGCACGACGAGGAAGGCTTCGGCAACTGCACCAACATCGGTGAATGCGCCGCGGTCTGCCCGAAGGGTATCCCGCTTGAGTCCATCGCCCAGTTGAACCGTGACATGATCGCGTCGCTGTTCAAGGGTGACGGCAAGTAGGCCACACGCAAGGAGGAGGGGCGGTGCTTCGGCACCGCCCCTCCTTTGTTGCCGCTGGATTTCCTGCGACGGGTGGACTCTGCCATAATTGGAGGTCGTTGCCCGCACTTGGGTGACCCCGTCGCGAGCGGCTCCTGCCACAGGGGGATTGTCCGTTGATCGATGGGCCAGAACAACCCGCGGTGGCCTGTGGCACTGACGGAAGGGTTAAACCGTGACCAACAAACTGATCCAGGAACTGGACAAGGCGTCGCTGCGCGACGACATCCCGGAGTTCCGCGCCGGTGACAGCGTCCGTGTCCACGTACGCGTCATCGAAGGCAACCGGTCCCGCGTCCAGGTGTTCGCAGGCGTCGTCATCGCCCGCAACGCCGGCGGTATCCAGGAAGCATTCACCGTCCGCAAGGTGAGCTTCGGCGTCGGCGTCGAGCGCACCTACCCCCTGCATTCCCCGATCATCGAGAAGATCGAGGTGGAGCGTCGTGGCGACGTGCGTCGCGCCAAGCTCTACTACCTGCGTGGGCTTCGGGGCAAGGCCGCCAAGATCAAGGAAAAGCGCGTCTGAATCGCGCCAACGCTTCATTGACCGCCGGGTCGACTTCCGAGTCGCCCGGCGGTTCCTCTTCTTGGGGCGTTGTGGCGCGCGGCGGTATGCTCAGCAGAGTCGAATCAACCCGAAGGAATGCCCGTGGAATCCGCCGCACCCGATCAGCCCGTCGAGGCGACATCCGAGGGAAGGCCGGGGCTTGGTAGACGAGCGCTCGGCTGGCTGACCGAGGGTGTGCTGATCGTGGTCGGTGCTGTTGTGATCGCCACGCTGCTCCGCACGTTCGTCGGTCAGATGTTCGTCATCCCTTCTGGGTCGATGCAGAACACGCTCCAGATTCAGGACAGGGTTCTGGTGGCCAAGTTCGGAGGGTTCCAGCGTGGTGATGTCGTGGTGTTCGAAGACCCTGGGAGTTGGCTGATACCTTCCCCGCCGGTGACGAACAAGGTCCAGATCGCGCTTGAGTTCATCGGGGTGCTCCCCAACTCGGGTACCGAGCACCTGATCAAGCGGGTCATCGGGATGCCCGGGGACCACGTCCGGGTAGCCGACGACGGCAGGATCGAGGTCAACGGGGTCGAGCTCGACGAGTCGTCCTATCTCTACTCCGAGGGTGGGGTGACGGTGGCTCCCGCGAACGTGCCGTTCGACATCGTCGTGCCCAAGGACCGGATCTTCGTGATGGGCGATCACCGCAATGAGTCGAACGACTCGCGCTGCCGACTCGCCAACGTCTCAGCCTCACCGGGGGCCAGCGCCTTCGTGCCCGTCGAGAAGGTCGTCGGTGCTGCCGTGGCCATCGTTTCGCCCCTCGACAGGCTCGCCACATTCAACGTTCCCGAGACTTTCGAGGCCGTTCCCGACCCGACTGAGCCGGCCCCGGATGAGCCCGACCTAATCCACGTGGAGCCTGGCTGCTGATGATTCGCCCGGGCCGAGGTGCCTACGGTTATGAAAGGGCTCTGGCGAGGGCAGGGCTTGGCCCGGTCGCCGGGGCCGATGAGGCGGGCCGCGGAGCGTGCGCAGGGCCGCTGGTCGCGGCGGCGACCATCCTCGATCCGGCCAGACCGATTCAGGGGCTCGACGACTCGAAGGCACTGAGCGCGGTCGCGAGAGAACGACTGTACGAACAGATCCAGAGGCGGGCCGTCGCCGTGGCCGTGGCGATCGTCGGGCCGGAGGAGTGCGATGCACTGGGCATGCACCAGGCAGATCTGCACGGTCTCCGGCGCGCGGTCGGCAGGCTTGAGGTCGCCGCCGGATTCGTGATCACCGACGGCTTTCCCGTGGACGGCCTCGGCGCCCCTGGGCTGGCGATGTGGAAGGGCGACAAGGTCGCAGCGTGTGTCTCTGCCGCATCGATCGTCGCCAAGGTCACCAGG
Organism: Tessaracoccus bendigoensis DSM 12906; assembly: GCF_900141915.1. Taxonomy (GTDB): domain Bacteria; phylum Actinomycetota; class Actinomycetes; order Propionibacteriales; family Propionibacteriaceae; genus Arachnia; species Arachnia bendigoensis. The sequence continues at coordinate 27,237 of NZ_FQZG01000031.1, forward strand.
GACCAGATCATGACACGCTACGACGAGACCTACCCGGAATACGGTTTCGCCGTCCACAAGGGATACTGCACCGCTGCCCACCAACAGGCACTGGAGGCAGCGGGCCCGAGCCGCATCCATCGTTGGTGCTTCGACAACGTCGCCAGGCTGGCGCCCGGCGGGCGGGACTCGCTGACCGTCTTGCGGGGGGATAGAGTTGGGGAACCATGAGTGCCGATGACCTTGAACAGTATGAGAGCAAGCTCGAGCTCGACCTGTACCGCGAGTACAAGGACGTGGTCGGCATCTTCACCTACGCCGTGGAAACGGAGCGTCGCTTCTACCTCTGCAACGCTGTCGACCTCAAGGTCCGCACCGAGGGCGGTGACGTCTACTACGAGGTGTCCATGGGCGATGCCTGGGTATGGGACATGTATCGCCCTGCCCGGTTCGTGAAGTCGGCCAAGGTGCTGACGTTCCGTGACGTCTCCATCGAGGAGATCGTGCATTCAGACCTTGAGGTGCCAGATTCCGACGCCCGAAACTGACATCCGGGGCGAACTGCCCTGTGGATTGATGCAATAGGCCGTCTCCACCCGCGGATCATTTGGGTGGAGGTGGAGTTGATGGTCAATTCGAATCAGCGCTTCGGACGGCGTGGCGAGGACAAGGCGGCACAGTTCCTGGAGTCCCTCGGCTGGGTGATCCTGGCGCGGAACTGGACCTGCAGTGAGGGCGAGGTCGACATCGTGGCGCACGACCCGGATGCGGATGCGCTCGTGGTCGTGGAGGTTAAGACAAGGTCTGGTATCGGCTACGGGTCGCCGTTGGAGACGATCACGTTCGCCAAGGTGCTGCGGCTCAGGCAGCTGGCGGCGATCTATGCCCGCCTGAAGGGCGGCCGCACGAGGCTGCTACGGGTGGACGCGATCGGTATCGTGTGGCCGCCGGGCGGCCAATGCGAACTGGTCCACGCCCGCGGAATCGAGGAACTGTGAGGGCCTCGGCCTGGTCGGTGGCGCTCACCGGGATCGAAGGCGTTGTCGTCGAGGTCGAAGCGGCCAAGGGTGGTGGGCTGCCCCGGACGCAACTGGTCGGGCTGCCTGACAAGTCGCTGAGCGAGGCAAAGGACCGGGTGAAGGCTGCCGTGAGGGCCTTCGACCTGCCCTGGCCTCCGCAACTGATCACCATCAACCTGTCGCCAGCCAACCTGCCGAAGGCAGGCTCCCACTATGACGTCGCCATTGCGGTGGCCGCCATCGCGGCAGAGGGCGGGATCAGGCCCGGCCTGCTGGGGAAGACGGTGCTGTTCGGTGAATTGAGCCTCGACGGCCGCATCCGCAATGTCCGCGGCGTGTTGCCAGCCATGCTCGCCGCAGCCAGGGCCGGATTCGAGTGTGCCATCGTCCCGAGCGCGCAAACCGATGAGGCCGAACTGGTGCCAGGGCTGACCGTGTGGGGTGCCGGGCGGATCGACGAGGTGGTCTCGATCCTGGCGGGCGTCCCCGTCGCGCAGCCGACCGAATCGGCCGCGAGTTCGTCGCTACCACCGGTCGAGGCCACCGCCTACGTGCCCGACCTGGCCGAGGTGGTCGGGCACGAGACGGGGAGATTCGCACTGGAAGTCGCCGCGGCTGGGCGCCACCACCTCTTCCTGCACGGGCCACCCGGAGTGGGAAAGACGATGTTGGCGTCCCGTCTGCCCACGTTGCTACCTGCGCTCACGAACGAAGAGTCGCTTGAGGTGTCGGCGATCCATTCGCTGGCGGGTCACCAACTCTCGGGGCTGATCAGCCGTCCCCCGTATGCCGATCCTCACCATTCGGTGACCCCGGTGGCCTTGCTCGGTGGTGGATCGGGAGAGTTGAAGCCTGGCGCGATCTCTCTGGCCCACCGCGGGGTGCTCTTCCTCGACGAGTGCCCGGACTTCGGCCCGAAACTGGATGCGTTGCGTACCCCGTTGGAGAACGGGACGATCACTATCAGCCGGGCGCGGGCGAGCGCCCTGTTTCCGGCCCGGTTCCAGTTGGTACTGGCTGCAAATCCGTGTCCATGCGGGATGTTCGGCGTGGCAGGTGCCGACTGCCGTTGCGACAGCGTCAAGGTGCGCCGGTACCGCGAACGCATCAGCGGGCCCATCCTGGACCGGATCGACATCCGTCACCAGATGCTCGGCGCGAACCGCGTCCTGATGGATGTGGCAGGCACGCCACCCGAGTCGAGCGCTGTGGTCGCGGCCAGGGTGGCGGAGGCGCGGCAACGGCAACGTCACCGGCTCGCGGATACTCCGTGGGCGACCAACGGGGAGGTAGCCGGTCCCTATCTCAGGAAAGGTCTGCCGTTGCCCAATGATCTCTCGATCCTGAACGGGGCCTTGGAACGTGGCGCGCTGAGCCTCAGAGGGGTCGACAAGGTTCTTCGTGTTGCCTGGACGCTGGCAGACCTCTCGGGGCACGACCGGGTCGGTCCTCTCGAGTTGAGGGTCGCGTTGCGGCTGCGGCAGGGCGACCAGCCTCAGGCGGCGTGATGTTGGGCGAACGGGAGGCGCGGATGGCGCTGGCGGGGCTTGAGTCGTTGGGGGCGATCGGGTTTGCGAAGGCGTTGGCGGAGTTCGGCCCGGTTGACCTGTGGGATGGATTCGTCGGTCAAGCGGAGACGACTACCTGGGGCCGGAAGGCGGCGGCGCTCGATCTGGACGGGCTGCGGCGTGCGACAGATGCGTGTGGGGCGAGGTTCCTCATTCCCGGTGACGCTGAGTGGCCTGTGGGCCTGAGTGACCTCGACCGGGTGCAGGTCGCGCAGCAGGGCGGCCAGCCGGTCGGCCTTTGGGCGATAGGGGAGCAGCTCAATCAGCTGGATACTGCCGTCGCGGTGGTCGGTGCCAGGGCGGCGAGCGGCTATGGCGAGCAGGTAGCCCTGACGCTGGCGGCTGATCTGGCTGCGGCCGGGCACGTGGTGGTGTCTGGGATGGCGTTCGGGATCGACGGGGCGGCCCATCGGGGCGCCTTGGGCGTCGGAGGCCGGTCGGTGGCGGTGGTGGCGTGCGGTGTGGATGAGCCCTATCCATCTGCGCATCGGCAGCTTGCGGCCGCGCTGGCCGAGACCGGCAGCATCGTCTCCGAGTTGCCGCCCGGGCTACGGCCGACGAGGTATGCGTTCCTGGCCCGCAACAGGATCATCGCGGCTCTCTCATCCGCGGTTGTGGTGGTGGAGGCCGCGTTGCGGTCGGGGGCGAAGAACACCGCCTCTTGGGCGAGTGCGCTGGGTCGACCGTTGTTTGCGGTGCCAGGGCCGGTGACCTCCTCGCTGTCCGCTACACCGCACCGACTGATCCGTGATGGTGAGGCGATCTTGTGTGCCGGTGCCGCCGATGTCGAGTCTGTGCTCGCCCCTCTTGGCAGCTTGCCCGAGGCGGAGTCGAGGGGGGAGCAGCGTCCTGTAGATCGGCTTTCGCCTGGCTTGTTCGAGATACGGGAGGCGGTGCTGCCGGGGGAGGAGGTCGTCTTTTCGCAGTTGTGTGCGCGGACTGGTCAGCCGGTGCTGGAGGCGTTGGCCAATGCGGCGGAGTTGGTGGAGTTGGGCTGGTTGGAGGAGTTGGCGGACGGCCGTTTCCGGTTACCCCGGCGCCCGGCGGGTTGAGTATGAGCTGCCGAGGGGCCCGCTTGGGCCCCTCGGCCGTGGCTCAGTTGCCGGAGCTGGGGAGCCCAGGCCTGTTCGGGCGTGTGGGTTTCGTGGTCGGCGTGCTGGAAGCCGTCGGTGAGACGCTCGCGGTGGCGGTGGGTGTCATCGTCGGGGTGGCCGATGGGGTGGCGGTGGCCGATGGGGTGGCGGTGGCCGTCGGGGTAGGTGACGGAGTTTCGGTGGGCGTCTCGGGGGTGAACGGATCGGTCAGCGGGGGATGGGTGCTCTCCTCGCCCTGGGTCCAGTCATCCTGGAGCACCCACGCAAGCACATCGCCGCCGAACAGGGGCAACGAGGTCGCGCCCAACTGTGCGAAGTCCCAGAGCAGGCCTTCGTCATCATCCGGGCCGGCGTAGGTCCAGATCGACCACCACTCGGGATCGATGGCCTCGCGGTTGTCGACGCTGCTCACCCAGCCGCCTTCTTCGACGAAGTCGATGCCCGCACTCTCCATGGCGTCGATGGCGTATTCGAACTCGGTCGCGCAACCGCCGGTGACCACGTCGTCGTGCTCTACGTGGACCCAGACGTATCCGGCGTCGACGCAGTCGGTGGCGTTGTCCGGGACGTCTGCCTTGGCGCTGAGGGGTGTGAAGGCGAGCAGGAGAGCGGCCGCCACGGGGGCGGCGATGGCCGCGGACCTGGCGGCGGTCTTTCTGGATAGGAGCATGGCTTTCGGCACTGACCTTTCGATTGGTTGCTCCTGGGGAACGGCCAATCCGTGCCCCAGGTGGTTCACATTCCCGAACGCGGGAGACCGGTACGGTTGGGGTTTAGGCGGATGCCGATGGCGATGGTTCCCTCGGTCACGATCGCTGCCACAAGCGGGGTGATCGCGCTGATGCATCGGTGCATTGGGAGCCTTTACGTTTCTGACTGATCCGCGCATCCTTGGGCATCCGCTGGCGCGACGGAAGATGATCTTCTGCTGTGCGAGCGATGGTCCGACTCCCCGAATCCGGGATCACGGTTGCGCGACAGTTCCGGGATCCAACCGGATTCAGCCGCTCGACATCGTCACCTTATCGCAGGGCTAGGCTGTGGAGCCAAACCGACGAAGGGAACGCTGAATGCCTGCCATTGTGTTCGACCTGGACGGGACGCTCGTCGACACCGAGTCGCAATGGGATGTCGTGCGGCGTGCACTCGCCCGCGAGGCCGGGATCCCCTGGCCCGAGGGCGCGACGCAGGCCATGATGGGGATGAGCACTCCCGAATGGGGCGCCTATCTCGCCGAGGTGGTCGGCTTCCCCTACGGGCCCGAGGAATCCGCGAGGCGCACCATCGCGGGCATGGTCGAGCACTACCGTGAAGGGGTCGCGCTGCTGCCCGGAGCGCTGGACGCCGTGCACCGGATGGCCGAGCGCTACCCCTTGGCGATCGCCAGTTCCTCGCCGCGGCTGCTCATCGACACGTTCCTCGATGTGATGGGTCTGACAGACGTCATCCGCGTCAGCGTCTCCACCGAGGAAGTCGAGCGCGGTAAGCCGGCCCCCGACGGCTTCCTACGTGCCTGTGATCTGTTGGGGGTTGCCCCAACTGCCGCGGTCGCCGTCGAGGATTCGACCAACGGCATCGCCTCGGCGCTGGCCGCCGGCATGGCGGTGGTGGTCGTGCCTCCGCACTTCCACCCACCGTCTGCCGAGGTGCTCAGCCTGACCACCGTCATCGACTCGCTCGACGACCTCACTCATGAACTGGTGGACGGAATCACTCCAGCCGCCACGTGACCTGTCGGCCGATGGTCCCGATCAGTGAGTCGGTCGCCTCAGCACCCGTTGACGAGTCAAGGCTGGCCTGCAGCGTCGTGATGCGCGCTTCGATGCCGAGGCGTTCGGCGGTTTCACCATTGCCGTCCTCGGTCAGGAACCGTGTCATCGCCGCGATCCCGCGGCTAGCGTGCGCGGCGTTGGCCGACGCCTGCTCAGCGAGGCGTTGCGAGTACCAGTCGGAGGCCAACACCTGCTCGCGATCGAACATGGCCCGGAACGCCGGATCCTGCAGTCCGAGCCCCTCGGCGGATTGGCCGTTGGCCATGATCTCGAGGAGGGCCTTGATGGGCGGGACGGCCAGCGAGATGGTGCCGTCCTCGATGTAGGACTTTGCGACATGCTGATGAGTGGTCACGATGGTGCGGACCGACTCGGCGTAGGCGTCGGCGTCCTGCAGTTCGGGGCGCAGCATGTTCTCGGAGAACACGACGTGGGGATGCATGAAGATGCGGCCGAAGTACTTCGACTGGAACTTCGCCGTCATCCGGTAACCCAGGCGGCTGGCCTCGATCGTCTCACCGTCGATCTCGAAGTCCTCCACCCGCTCAAGGGCACCCTCCGCGATCAGGTGGGCCGCGTCGCGCTCCTGCGGGGTCATCCTGCTGAACACTTCGGGAACCAGCAGCGAGATGTCGTGGTCGACGCGAACGTTGGGGCCGATCACTCCCGCCGACGACAGCCAGCCGTCGTAGCCGGTAAGCGTGAAGTCGAGGAAGGCCGCGTTCAGGTCGATGATCGAAGGGAGCGCGTTGAACGGGCCCTTCGTCATGGCTCCCTCGGAGCCGGCGCCTGTCGTGGAAGGGGACTTGCCGGTCATTGAGGAGATGAACTCCATGAACAACTCGGGGCGTTCCATGAAGTGCAGCGGCGCGTAGCAGCAGAGCGGGGGAACCCCGTCCTCGGCGGCGTTGTTGCGCCGACCTGCCGCCACCACGTCGACGGGGAGCCTGAGCGGGGCTTCCATCGGGAGCCTGCGGTGCATCCGTGAGACCATCTCGGCGATAGCGGTCTCGCGCGGCCGGGAGATGTCGGGGCGAACCTGCAGGTAGCGCGGGTTCTTGGAACGCTTCCCGTTGATCAGCCGCGGGTCGGCCGATGACACGAAGTACTCGGCGCTGTCGCGGCTGCCGTCCGCAACGCCCCGGATGAGCGACTGCATGGGCTCGGTGAACCGGGAGAAATTGACGGCGTCGTCGACCATCGTCTTGGCGGCGCTCCTGGTCAGCGGCTCGAAGTTGCTGATGAAGGCGCCGGCGGCGATGTCGATCTCGGTTTGCTTGTCGTAGCCGCGGTGGATCGCATCGTCTGGGCGCTGGAACAGGAGTTGTTCGCAGTTGGTGACGTATTTCCGAGAGAGCCCGTCAGTGCGTCCGGCCACCTCGCCCGGCACGATGATGCTGGCCGTGATGTCGTCTTCGGTCTGCACCTTGGTTGCCGGATGGAAGTCGTGGCGGAGCCCGAACAGGCGCCAGGAGCCGTCGACGGCGAAGCCGACGCGCAGCATGTTGACTGTGATCTTGTCACCGTCGAGGCGCAGCGCGTGCCCGGCGCGACCGTTGATCCGTCCCACCGAGAAGTGTGAGGCCCAGTCACTGCCCCATTCGGGGTGGTAGAAGCGCTTGACCACGAACACGAGTTCCTTGATGTGGTGCGGGATTGCCTCGACCCAGGCGTTGTACTCGTCGGTGTAGTCCCTGCTCGGGGTGAGCAGCTTGATGACGGAGCCGACGCTGCGCTCGTCGGAGAGCAGCGCCCGATGGTCGCCGCAGGCCGGGTCCACGAAGCGGGTCGAGAAGTCGTGGTTGATGATCGCGGCGACCTGCTCCATGTCCTGGGTGAAGTCGTTGACGTAGGCGTTGCCGTTGACGAAGGCGTCCGTGATCGATTTTGAGATCTCCGACTTGCCGCCGCCTGAGACGGTCGCGGGCTTGTGGGCCGACGTCGCGACGGGGGATGTGCCCAGCAGGGTCCATTGGTCGCCGTCCGCGGCGAGGTGGGTCAACTCCACGATGTAGCCGTCCGGGCCGACATATTGCGTGTTGGCGCGTAGTTGGATGCTTCCTGGGACGCCGTCGAGAGTCCAGGAGACGGTGCTGTCTCGAAGTGAGTAGGAGGAGTGCTCCGGAACCAGCACGATGTGCGGCTGTTCCAGGTCGACGGCGTGCCCTTCGGGGCGGCGGACAAAGCGCTCGGGGTTGCGGGCGATCACGTCGGCGATGCGGTAGCTGTCGTCGGCGTAGGTGTCGGTGAAGGTCTGGCCCAGGTTGTAGCGGGGGAAGGCTATCGCGCCGCCGGCGTGTTCCTCTTCGACCATGCCGAGCAGGTTGGCCGCGTAACTGATCTGCGCCTTGACCTCCTTCTTGCAGTAGCCGAAGTAGTTGTCGGCGATGACGGTGACGATCACCCCGCGCTCATCGCGGGCACAGGCCTTGAATGCCGAGCCGCCGTTGTAGCGTTCGTCCTCTGACGTCCAGCACATGCCGTCGCGGCGCTGCCGCTCAGTGGCATCGTCCCAATGGGGGAGGCCCAGCTCCTTCTTCGTCAGCTTCGTCAGGTGTGGCGCCAGCACCACAAGCCCGGTGTGGCCGGTCCAGCTCTCGGGGTTGAGGGAAGAGTCGTTGTCCGGGAGGTACGGGTCGCCGCCGTTGCCGAAGATGCCCTCGACGAAATCGAGATTTGCCATCAGGGTAGCGGGGGCAAGGAACCTGGTCTCCATCCGGCGCTCGGATGTGTATCCGGGTACCTCGGGGACGACGATCGGGCGCAGCAGCAGAGAGACCCAGCACTTCGGCTGGTCGGGCTGCTCGGAGGTGTAGGGCAGCACCAGGGCGTCGTCCGGCGCGTCGAAGGCGTGTTCCAGCAGCCGACCGAACACGTCGCGCGGGACGGCGAGCTTGTCGTCCTGCACAGGCAGGCCGCCCTCGGCGATGTGGAAGACGCCCTTGGTGGTGCGGCGATCGTTGGCGGGATTGTGCAGGATGCCGTTGACGAGGCGGTAACTGGTCAACTGCTCCGAGGCGAAGGTGTCCGATCCCACCGGCAGCGACATCGCCCGTGCCAGCCCCGGCTGGTCGAGAACGAGGGTCTGGCGGGGCAGCCTCGGTGCGGTGTCGGTCCCCGTGAGGTAGTCGTCGAGGAACGACTGGATCCGGGAATCGACGGCCGGGAGCCGGTTCTGGAGACGACGGTTGAACTCGCGCTGACGGGCCAGGACCGGTCGAACAAGGTCGACGGCCGGGCTGTCAGGGAGCGGTATCCCGAGAAGTCCGAGTCGAAGGTTGATAGCTGCAGTTTCCGCGAAAGAAGCCATGCAACCCAATCTACGCAATCCGAAAAGGCGAAATCCGGGGGTGCCGCTTAGCGGACGGACAGGGCGCCGCTACCATGCCGGGCCAGTCACTGCGTCCTGATGGCCGCCAGCGGCGACAACCGGGACGCGCGGATCGCCGGGGCGAGACCGGCGACCATGCCGATCAGTGTGGCGAAGACGACGGCAGCGATCATCAGCCACACCGGGATGACGGAAATGGTCGTGACCATGCCATCCAGGCCCTGGCCCTGGGCCGCGACGACCCAGTTCGCCACACTCGAGGCTCCCATGCTGAGCAGCAGGCCCAGTAGCCCTCCGATGAAACCGATGGTGGCCGATTCGAAGAGGAACATCTTGCGGATGTCCCCGAGGCCTGCGCCGATCACCTTCATGATGCCGATCTCGCGGGTGCGTTCGTAGACGCTCATCATCATGGTGTTGGCGATACCGATGGCGGCCACCAGCAACGAGACGAAACCGATGCCGCCGAAGACGGCTTGGACGAGGAAGGCAGTCCGTTGGGCCTCACGGATCCATTCGATCGAGGCCTGCGCATCGTAGCCGTCGGCTCTGAGCGCGGTCATCAGGGCTTCGGCATCCTCAGGGGTCTCTGCCTGCAGCGTGACCATCGAATAGACGAAGCCGGGCTTGGGTCTTCCATCAGAGGTGGCGGGCTGGTTCGGCAGCGCCTTGCCGGGCATCGCCTTTTTCAGCATCTCGACCATCGCGTCGAAGTCTGAGTAGGCGACCGACGAGTAGGGTCCATACATCTGATTCGGATCGCCTGCAACGACGGCCGACACCGGCACGATGACCCGTTTAGGTGGTGTGGCGTCCCCCTCCTGTGGCTCGCCGGGGACCGGGCCCATCATGGAGGAGGTGTCGAAGTTCAGAAACAGGGTCTGGGTCTGGAAATCGACCTCGAGCATCTCGCCGGTCATCTCGTTGTAGAACCCCTGACTGATCATGTCGCCGAGCACGAGCCCCGGTTGACCCGCCGTCGGGAGTTGCCCCCAGGCCAGAGGTGGGGCAAGGGAGCCAAGCACGCGGGCCGGTACCGCCGTGATCTGCATATACTGCGCCATCGAGTCGACTTCGGCCAAGACGTCGACGTAGTAGACGGGCCACGAATCCTGCACGCCGGGGTATTGGGAGAGTTGAGCCACGAGCGTGTCGTTGAGCTCGGTCGGCAGCCCCCGTTCGGCGGCATCGGGCGGAGGGCCGTAGACGGTGACCTCGCGCAGGTTTGCGTTGTTCTCGAAGGAGCCGAGGAGGCTCTGCGTCATGCCGAGGCCGAGGGAGACCATCACGACCACCGATGTGGTGCCGATCAGGACACCGAGGACGGTGAGCAGCGTCCGGAACGGTCGCTGTCTCAGGCTCGCCAAGGAGGTGGCGATCAGATCAGTTGGACGCATTGTCTACTGCCAGTCGTCACCGATGAGGTTGTCGCCCGACAGCGCCGCGAGCGACTCCGCATCCTCCCTGGCGGCGCGTCGTTTGCGGGCGGCACGGGCGATCAACAGTGCCGTCACAAGTAGAGCGACCACGACCACCACTGCGACAAGGGGCAGGAACGGGAAGCCTGCCGGTTCGGGTTCCGGTTCCGGGATCTCGCCCGGGTACTCCTCCTGGGGTTGGGCTTCGCTGATGGACAGGTCGACCTGCCTGGTGAAAGTGAACGGCTCGCCGGTGACGTCCTCGTAGCTGACCACGACATCGATCGGCCCGGTGGCTGGCTCGTTGGCGGTCACCGTCAGGTCGACCGCGCCGCTGGTCCCTGGGTCGATCGAGCCGATGAAGGCCTCGGCGGGCGCGAGGGCCTGGCCCTCGGCGATCGTCGCCTTTGCGTTGAAGAGCTTGGACTTGCCCTGGTTCTGGATGGTGAAGGTCATGGACGCCTGCTGGCCAACCGTCAGCATCTCCGGCGTGACCTGTGGGATGGAGGCGTCGGCGCGGAGTTCCTGGTTGACCTCGATGGCCAGGGTCTCGGTTGACTCGTAGGCGTTGGCGAGGGCGTCTTCGTACTCGACGGCGATCGTCAGTTGGTAGGGCTTGGCCTCGAGCGAGGGTAGCGCACGAAACGTCATGGACTGACCCGAGACCCGCTCGGCGCGGATCCGGGAGACGAACAGCGACGACGACCCCCCGACGGGTAGGAATGCCGTGTCAGGGGACGCTACGGTCACTTTGAGATTCTGTACGCGGGTGGTGGTGGAGGTGTTGCGGAGTGAGAAGTTGACGGTGAACTCCTGGCCCGCGAACACGACCTGGGGTTCGACGCTGAAACCCTCGACCATGACGCGGGGCACCGAAACCCCCGCGGGGCCTTGCGTTCCTCCTCCCGAACCATCCCCGGAGTTGCCGCCGGAACCAGTGCTGGATCCGCTACTGGTGCCCGATCCGTTGTCGGAGCCGGTGGAGCCCGAAGTGCCCGGCTGGCCGTCACCGGACTCATCTCCTGCGGCACTTGTCATCGGGATCAGGCAGAGACTGAGGAGTATGACGAGAAGCGTCGTCAGACGGGTGATCGGTTTCATGGCTTGGCCAACTCCTCGTGGACGTTGTGTTGAATACCGGTGATGCGTCCGTCCTCGATCGAGACGACGGTATCGGCGAAGGATGCGATGTGAGGGTCGTGGGTGACCATGACCCACGTCTGGTGGAATCGTTGAATGAGGACGCGAAACAGCCGCAGGGTGCGCTCCGACGTCTTCGAATCGAGGTTGCCGGTCGGTTCGTCGGCGAACACCAGGCTGGGCTGCACCGCGAGCGCGCGTGCAATCCCGACTCGCTGCTGCTGCCCGCCTGAGAGTTGCGAAGGCTTATGGTTCACATGTTGCGCGAGACCGAGTTGGCTCAGCACTGCTTTGGCGCGGGCCCGCCGTCTCGCCTTCGGCATCCCCTGGAACGACAAGGGCAGGGCGACGTTGTCGAGGGCCGTCATGGCTGGGAGCAGGTTGAAGGACTGGAAGATGAACCCCACCTGGCGTCTGCGGTAGGCAACGAGTTGTGCCTCGCTGAAAGCATGGAGAGGCTGGCCGGCCACGAAGATCTGACCGGCGGTCGGCCGTTCGAGCCCCGCGAGCATGTTGAGCAGGGTCGACTTGCCTGACCCCGACGTGCCGATGACGGCAGTGAAGGAGCCTCGTGGGATGGTGAGGTTCACATGGTTGAGCGCCGCGATCCGGGAGGACCCGACGCGAAACAGCTTGCTCAGATCGCGCGTGACCACCAACGGTCGGCCAAGCGCCGGAAGCGCCCGGTTCGCGCTCTCGATCGTCATGGGCAGCCTTTCGGGTTCCGCATGGCGCGTCATCGTCGCCAGGTGGCAGTCACCCTACGGCCGCGGACGCTCAGATCACGCCAGACATGGCCGAAAAGGCCTGAAGTCCCGGGCTCATGTGGCCGAAAGGTATACAGCTTCGATGCGGTGTACCACCAGGGTATTGAGGTTGGCGAGGTGAGCGAAGCCCTTCGGGGGTGTACCCCGGTAGAGGGGCCGGATCGTCGTCAGCACTTCGAAGAGTTCATCGCGCGTGAAGCTATCTCCGCGGGTGAGGAGCCTGAGGCCGCCAGCCGCGTCACGCAGGTCGCGTAGTCGTCCGCGCCATCCGGGGTTCGACATGGGGGAGTCCTCCCCGTCCATGGCGTCGGCGAGTTGGCCGAGGGCATTAATCAACGCCTCGATGTCTGGCCTGACCCGCGCACAGTCGAATGCGGTGACGGTGACGGTGTCGGCCTCTTCATCGCGACCGAACAGCCTTCCGAGAATCCCCATCTGCCCTGCCTCCTAACGTGTTACTACACCGTACCCGTATGCCGGTGGCACCTGGGGCCTTGCGGCTGCTCCGCCGATTCGGGAAGCAGACCCGTGCGCTCACGTCCGGGCCAGGAGCAGGTAGGTGAGGTAGATCGCATAGCCCGCCACCAGCAGCCCACCTTCCAGGCGGGAGAGCCTCTTGCCGGTCAGGAACAGGGGGATGCAGAGGAGCGACAGCCCGACCATGATGGGCACGTCGATGCTGAGCAGGTGCGCCTCGATCGGGCCAGACCCGTTTGCGATCAGCACCGGGAGCCCGAGGATGAGCGTGAGATTGAGCATGCTGGAACCGATCAGGTTACCTACCGCGATGTCCCGGTCCCCGCGCATCGTTGACACGATGGTGGTGGCCAGTTCGGGGGCAGAGGTGCCGATGGCGACGATGGTGAGCCCGATGAAGGCGTCGGAGACGCCGACGGCCAGCGCGAGGCTGGTGGCTCCGGTGACCAGCCAATCGGCTCCGACGACTATCACCACGAGCCCCGCCACCAGGATGAGAAGGTGCCACCACGCCGAACGGTCCTCAGGTGCTCTGCGGGGTGTCGTCTTGCCTGCCAGTTCAGCGGCGACGGTCTCGACGTCAGGGGCGGGTTGCAGGGCGGTGGAGCGCTTCTCGCGTCTGGTCCAAAGCGCGAGCAAGATGAGGTAGATCAACGCGGTCGCGGTGAGCGGAATGCCCTCCCAGCGAGCCAGCTGTCCGTCCGCTGAAAGCAGCAGGAGCAGCACGGCGGCAAGGCACATGGCTGGTAGGTCAAGGATCAGCGTGCGGCGTTCGAAGGGGATGGCCCGGATCGCCGCGCTGAGGCCGAGGATCAGCATGATGTTGACGATGTTGGTGCCAGCGATGTTGCCGACCGCGAGCGAACCGGAGTCGCGGCTCATGGCGTCGATCCCGACGGCCAGTTCGGGGGCGCTTGTGCCGATGGAGACGACTGTGAGACCGATCATCATCGGTGAGATGCCCAGCCGCCTGGCTAGTAGCGAGCCGTAGCGGACGACGAGCTCGGCACCGAGGATGAGGGCACCCAGTCCGACGACCAACAGCAGCAGCGCGCCTCCGGAACCCATGATCCACCATAGCGTGACGGCCGATGCCGTCGGGGAGGAGAGGTGGTAATCGAGTCCAGCACCGCTCCCGGTAGATCAGGCTACCTTCCGTAGACGGACGAGCGGCTCTTCAAGGCGCTCGCGATGGCTCACGAAGGCTGGATTACCGCTCAGGTCATTGGTCGAGGATCTCACCCTGTCAGGAGGTCTTGAGTCCAGCGCCGCCGCGACACCAGCCTTCAGACGTCGACACCAGCGGAAAGGCTCGTCACCAGTGGTATACAGCTGGTGTTCAGCGATACTGCTGGTAGGGGTGGTTGGCGATCGCGCAGATCGCCCGTGACAGGAGGAGGTCTTGTTCCACCTGTTCCAGAGTTGGCCACGGATGCTGCGTGCCCCAGGCCGTGACTACGTTTGCCGGAATCACGTATCTGGCTCCACGTCGCGGTTGATCATCAGCATCCAGTCATCATCCATCGAGCCTCTGACAGTCGAATGTGGGTCGAGGTGGGAGGGGGAGACCGCAAGCCCGGGGGCGACGTCACGCAGGGGTGCCAGGTCGTCGCGGTCTGTGAACCGGGATAGGATCCAGCCGACTCGGCGGGTGGCTGCGGCGGGGAACGTCGTCGACAGGCCGATGAGGTCAGCCGGGTCGAATGTGGGATCTTCGGAGAGTTCCACGATCACGGTGGCGGCGTTGTCGAGCCCGGCGGCGCGGTGCAGGTCGTCGGCGATGTCCAGCATGGTGGCAGCGATCGTGGATACCTGCGCGGTGCCCTCGCGCGTCGGGTGGGAGATCGTGGGGACTGCCTCGACGTTGCGCTGGGCGAAGCTGAACCTTGTTCGGCCGACGGAGCGGTCCCGGACCTGTCTGTCCACGCCCACCTGGAACACTTGCGGGGCTTGGTGGGAGGCGCCGTGCAGGGCCGCGGCGCTGAGCCAGCCCACGTAGTAGCAGACGCGGAGGTGGTGCATCATCATGTCGATGATCTCCATCCCCGGTGGGGCACCCCACGTGCGGAACTCCGGCGGGACGGGTACCCACAAGCCTCGGACCGGCTGGACCCATTCGCCTCGGCGAGCAGGCGCATGGAGCCGGCGACGAACCTGGTCCGGGTCAACGCCGAGGAGCTCAGCAACTTCAGCCGTCGTGAGTGCACCCCGACCCTGCGACATCGCCCAATCAGCAAGCTCGGGAGCCCGCACCGCGTGAGTCATACAGACAATCGTCACAGTTAGCGTGACGTTGCGCAAGATCAGATATCTCCGGCCGCACAATGAGTCGCCCCGGTCTGGAGGCGTACCTGACCTACCTGTGCGACGGTGATGTACTCGTGATCTACTCCCTGTCGCGTCTGGGTCGTTCTACTGCCGCCACTCTCGAACTGCTCGAAGACCTCCGGGGACGTGGTGTGCGCGTTGTGTCTATCGCAGAGCAGATTGATACCGGCTCCGCGATGGGTCGGTTCGTGACGACGCTACTGGCCGCGCTGGCAGAGATGGAGGCCGAACTCACCCAAGAACGCGTACTGGCCGGGCTCGCCGCCGCGCGCGAACGAGGGGGGTGAGCTAGCGTCGTGCGGTTGATGAGGCGATGCTGGCTGAGGCGCGTGACCGTATCGAGGCCGGTGAGAGTGTGGGCATGGTTGCCGCCGCGATGGGTGTCGGACGAAGCACGCTGTATCGGGCTCTGGAGACGTAGGAAACCCACGTCCGAGTAGGTGCGCAGTCGGAGGGTTCAACGCGCGCTTCCGTCAGCTTCTCCAGAGAGGCGACCACAGCTTTCGGATTGCAGTGCCGATGTCACGCTGGACGTTCTCGTACTCGTCGGCCAGAGCAGCGAATTCGGTATCGGCTTCTTGCTGCGTGCGCGGCCCCGGCCTGCTCTGCCGTCCCATTCGCGCCCGGGGTGTCGAGACCTTCTCCCGCAAATCATCGTCCAGAACCAGACTCGTCAGGTGTGCCAGTTGTTGGGCACGTTCGAGGTGTCCACGCTCTAGGTCTTCGGGGAGGAGATGTCCGGCGTGGATACTGCGCTCGTGGAGAGCCGGCGTTCCGCTGTGGGGTGAGCCAGTGTTCCGGGAACGATTGGGCCGCCGTGACGGTGTCTGGTGAGCCGCGGCGACGCTGAGGGGCCTTCGCGGTTTGTCAGGGGAGGGTGCTCAGGGTCTCGCGAAGGATTCGTGGCCGTCGGCGACGGTGGCGTGCGCGATGGCGGTGATCCTCTCGGCATCTGGCTTCGGGCCCAGGACTCCTGACAGGGTGAGAGCTTCGACGAATGGCCTGAGCGGGAATCCAGCCTTCGCGAGGCAACCCGAGCGCCTTGGGGAGCCGCTCGGCCGTCTACGCGATCCGGATCGACGATTCATGA
>NZ_FQZG01000004.1 GCF_900141915.1 Tessaracoccus bendigoensis DSM 12906
CACGTCAAACGCGCCGCCCACGCCACCTGGCCCCAGCCCGGCGACACCACAACCATCCACGTCCAACGCTGTTAACTGAACGGTATTGGGCCTAAGCCAGGTAGGTTTGGTCCTGTCGTCGGGTGTGGATGCGCCCGCAACTCAAGTGAAGGGACCGGCCCATGAAGGCCACCAAACTCGTCGGAGTCTTGTCAATCGTCGCCGGGATCGTCATGATCATCGCCGGCGCCCTCACCTGGGGGATGGTCACCACGCAACTCAAGGCTGAGAAGATCAGCGTCCCGGGCGACTCCCAGTTCATGAACGGCGCATTCCAGGGCAAGCCCGTCGGCGGCCCCCTCACGGCCTTCGCTCAGGCCGATGCCATCAACATGCACGCCATGTTGGCCTCGGACAACAAGACCTACGCCGAACTGGGTGCGCTCGCAACCGAAGCGAGGGAATCCGGGGACGACGCCTTGGCTGATGAGTACACCGCTACCCGCGCCACGGTCATGAACGCCTCCTTCCTCCGCGCCTCGCTGTTCAGCTCGGTCATCGCCTACGGCGTCGCCGCGCTCGTGATCGGGCTCGGCCTGATCATCGGCCTGATCGGCTGGGCGCTGACCACCGTCCGCACCGTGCCGGTCGAGGTCGTCAAGGCGGACGTGGTTGCCTGACCAGAGGCTGAGCGGTTGAGCCCACAGCACAAGCGGAGGGCCGGGATCAGCAAAGATCCCGGCCCTCCGTCTTATATTCCGGACGCGTAACACGCAACCCTTGACAGCTTGGATGCCAGCGACCAAGGTGGACTCATGCCCATCAGCTGGCTCGTACTTATCTCATAGCGCTTCGCGGCAGTAAAGCTCCGAAGCGCTCCCTCGTGTGCCCCATCGGGCGGCGGGGGTTTTTTCTTGGGTACAACCGATGCAGCCAGCCGATATGTGAAGGGAGAGGCTATGGCAGACACCGATGGTCAGGTCATGACGGGGGCGCAGGCGCTCGTCGAGTCCCTCGAACGAATGGGCGTCGATGTAGCATTCGGGATTCCGGG
This sequence comes from Tessaracoccus bendigoensis DSM 12906, assembly GCF_900141915.1. Taxonomy (GTDB): domain Bacteria; phylum Actinomycetota; class Actinomycetes; order Propionibacteriales; family Propionibacteriaceae; genus Arachnia; species Arachnia bendigoensis. Next base: position 1,034 of record NZ_FQZG01000004.1, read on the forward strand.
CGGCGCGATCCTGCCCGCATACGACCCGCTGTACGACTCGAAGATCCGCCACATCCTGGTTCGCCACGAACAGGGCGCCGGACACGCCGCCGAGGGATACGCAATGACCTCCGGGCGGGTCGGGGTGTGCATCGCGACCTCCGGGCCCGGCGCAACAAACCTCGTCACGCCCATCGCGAACGCCTACATGGATTCGACGCCGATCGTCGCCATCACCGGTCAGGTCAACAGTGCCGCGATCGGGACCGACGCGTTCCAGGAGGCCGACATCCGCGGCATCACGATGCCGATCACCAAGCACTCCTTCCTCATCAAGAACGTCGAGGCGATCCCCTTGGCGATCAAGGAGGCGTTCCACATCGCCGCCACCGGTCGCCCCGGACCGGTGCTGGTCGACATCGCGAAGGACGCGATGGTGGCGAAGGCCCCGTTCGTCTGGCCGGGGGAACTCGACCTGCCTGGATATCGGCCGACCATCCGGCCACACGCCCGCCAGATCCGGGGGGCGGCCAGGATGATCGCGGAATCGAGGCGCCCCGTCCTCTACGTCGGTGGCGGCGTCGCCTTGGCCCACGCGCAACGCGAACTCGCGGAGTTCGTGGAGAAGACCCGCATCCCGGTCGTCACCACACTTATGGCGCGCGGGGTGTTCCCCGACAGCCACGAACTGCACATGGGTATGCCAGGCATGCACGGCACCGTCGCGGCGGTGGGTGCGCTCCAGAAGTCCGACCTGCTGATTGCGCTCGGCACCCGCTTCGACGACCGGGTCACCGGCAGGCTCGACAGCTTCGCGCCGGATGCGAAGGTGATCCACGCCGATGTCGACCCCGCCGAGATCGGTAAGAACAAGGCCGTCGACGTCCCCATCGTCGGAGATGTCAGGCTCACCCTTGAGGCACTCAACGAGGCGATCGAGGCCTACGAGCCTCCCGATGCGGCCGCCTGGCGCAGGCAGCTCACCGCTATGAAGGCACGCTATCAACCGCGCTGGGACGAGGCGCCGGACGGTCGGCTTTCCCCGCAGGAGGTCATCCAGCGGATCGGGCAGCTCAGCCCGCCAGACACGATCTACGCCTCCGGCGTGGGTCAGCACCAGATGTGGGCCGCGCACTTCCTACCGCACGAACAACCGGGGAGATGGGTCAACTCCGGCGGGGCCGGCACCATGGGCTTCTGTGTCCCGGCGGCCATGGGCGCGAAGGTCGCGAACCCGGACACCACGGTGTGGGGGATCGACGGCGACGGCTGCTTCCAGATGACCAATCAGGAACTGGTCACCTGCGCACTCAACAACATCCCCGTCAAGATTGCCGTGATCAACAACAACGCGCTCGGCATGGTGCGGCAGTGGCAGTCGCTCTTCTACGACGGCCGCTACTCCAACACGGACCTGATGACGGAGTCGTTGCCGAACTTCCCGCTCCTGGCCGAAGCCATGGGGTGTGTCGGGCTGCGGGCAACCAACGAAGAGGAGATGGACGAAGCCATCAAGCGGGCACTCGAGATCGACGACCGTCCGGTTGTCGTCGAGTTCGTGGTCCACAAGGACGCGATGGTGTGGCCGATGGTCCCGGCCGGTGTCAGCAACGATGAGATCCGCGTCGCCCGCGACATGGCGCCCGAGTGGGAAGAGGAAGTGCTGTGAAGTACCACACCCTGTCGATCCTGGTTTCCAACAAGCCGGGTGTCCTGACCCGGATCGCCGCGCTGTTCTCGCGGCGTGGGTTCAACATCCAGTCGCTCGCGGTCGGCCCGACCGAACGCGAGGAGATTTCACGGATGACGGTCGTCGCGCAGGTACACGACGACGCGACCCTTGAGCAGATCGTCAAGCAGTTGAACAAGCTCATCGAAGTGCGCAAGGTGCTCGAACTCGGCAGCAACTCGGTGAGGCGCGAGATGGTCCTGGTCAAGGTGCGCGCCGACGTGCATTCCCGCAGCCAGGTCATCGATGTCGTGTCGCTGTTCCGAGGCAAGGCCGTCGACGTTTCGGCGGAGACCATCACCGTCGAGGCAACCGGAAGCGATGAGAAACTCGCCGCGCTGCTGGAGATGTTGCAGCCGCACGGCATCATCGAACTGGTCCAGTCGGGTCAGGTCGCGCTGGGGCGCGGCACCAAGACCCTCACCGAAAAAGCTAGATAGAAACCGAACAAGGAGATACCCCCAATGGCAGAAATGTTCTACGACGCCGACGCTGACCTGTCCATCATCCAGGGTCGCACGGTCGCAGTGATCGGCTACGGCTCGCAGGGCCACGCGCACGCGCTGAACCTGCGTGATTCCGGTGTCGATGTGCGGATCGGCCTGCGCCCAGGCTCGAAGTCGGCCGCCAAGGCCGAAGCTGAAGGCCTGCGTGTCCTCCCCGTGGCCGAGGCCGTCGAGGAGGCCGACCTGATCATGGTGCTGGCACCGGATCAGGCACAGCGCAAGCTCTACAAGGAGGACATCGAGCCGCACCTGGCCAAGGGCGACGCGCTGTTCTTCGCTCACGGCTTCAACATCCGCTACGGCTACATCCAGGCCCCCGAGGGCGTCGACGTCTGCATGGTCGCACCCAAGGGCCCGGGCCACCTGGTGCGCCGCGAATACATCGATGGTCGAGGCGTGCCTGCGATCGTGGCGGTTGAGGTTGACGCTTCGGGCAGCGCCTGGGCGCTTGCCCTCTCCTACGCCAAGGGGATCGGGGCCCTGCGCGCGGGCGGCATCAAGACCACCTTCACCGAGGAGACCGAGACCGACCTGTTCGGTGAGCAGGCCGTCCTCTGCGGTGGCGCCTCGGCACTCATCCAGGCGGGGTTCGAGACTCTGGTCGAGGCCGGCTACCAGCCGGAGGTCGCCTACTTCGAGTGCCTGCACGAGTTGAAGCTCATCGTCGACCTGATGTACGAAGGTGGCATCGCGAAGCAGCGTTGGAGCATCTCCGACACCGCAGAGTTTGGCGACTACGTCTCCGGCCCGCGGGTCATCGATGCGCAGGTGAAGGCGAACATGAAGGCGGTGCTGAACGACATCCAGGACGGCACTTTCGCTCAGCGCTTCATTGACGACCAGGACGCCGGGGCGCCCGAGTTCAAGGAACTGCGTGCCAAGGGCGAGGCCCACCCGATCGAGGCTACCGGGCGCGAGCTGCGGAAGCTGATGAGCTGGGTTAAGAGCAATGACGACTACACCGAGGGCACAGCCGCCCGCTGACCATCGGCAGAGGCCCGCGACGCACCGCGTCGCGGGCCTCTTGCATGTCCAGATATCTCAAAAACCACACAGGGCAACAAAAACACATGGAAACAGGGTTGACATTGTTTCTGATTGGGGTGATGATTGAGGTGTGGGCGGAGGAGCCCACCGGCTCAGCGCAGAGGAGCGGTGAGCGGACCTAGACGGAGGGCGCAAATGACTCTTCCAGACGCAAGCGTCAACAAGAACCTAGAAGGGCCCGGTCTGCGGGCCAGTATCCAGCGCTTCGGCGGCAAGCTGGCCGGCATGATCATGCCCAATATCGGTGCGTTCATCGCCTGGGGCTTGATCACCGCGATGTTCATTGAGGTTGGCTGGTTCCCGAACGCGACCCTCGCGGGCCTCGTCGGACCGATGCTCTACTTCCTTCTGCCGCTGCTGATCGGCTACACGGGTGGCCGGATGGTGCATGCGACCCGTGGCGCGGTGATCGGCGCGGTCGCCACCTTCGGCGTGATCATGGGCGGCATCACCGACTTCGCCACGCTGAGCGGCGCACCCATGCTGCTCGGTGCAATGATCATGGGGCCGCTGGCCGCATACCTGCTGAAGAAGTTCGACACGGCGATCGAGGGCAGGGTCAAGGCCGGCTTCGAGATGGTCATCGACAACTTCTCGCTCGGCATCCTCGGCCTGATCCTCGCGGTGCTCGGCACCCTCGGTGTCGGTCCGATCATGACGGCGCTGATGGCCGTCCTTTCGGGCGGCGTCGGCTGGCTGGTCGACATGGGTCTGCTGCCGCTTGCCTCGATCTTCGTCGAGCCGGCCAAGGTGTTGTTCCTGAACAACGCCATCAACCACGGCATCTTCACCCCGCTCGCTGCGCTCGACGTGCAGGAGGCTGGGAAGTCGATCCTGTTCATGGTCGAGTCGAACCCCGGCTCCGGCCTCGGCCTTCTCGTCGCCTTCATGCTGTTCGGGCCCAAGTCGATGCGCCCGGCTACTGGCGGCGCCGTCGTCATCCACTTCTTTGGTGGCATCCACGAGATCTACTTCCCCTACATCCTGATGCGCCCCGTCCTGATCCTCGCCACGATCGCGGGTTCGGTCTCAGGCCTGTTCGTCGGAACCGCGCTCGGGGCCGGCCTCGTCGGCCCGGCCTCGCCCGGATCGATCATGGCCTACTTCCTGGTGACCCCTCCCGGCGGGCACCTGGCGATGCTTGCCACGGTCTTCACCGCCGCAGGCGTGTCCTTCATCGTGGCCGCCGCGCTGTTGAAGTTCGGCAGGGGCTCCGACGACACGGCCGAAATCGCGGCGGCCGCCGCGGCATCCGCGTCGGGGCAGCCCGGCGGTGGCAGTTCGATCGCCGGTGGTGCGATCCGCAAGATCGTAATCGCTTGCGATGCCGGTATGGGCTCATCCGTGATGGTCGCGGGCCAACTCAAGAAGAAGCTCGCCCCGTTCGGGGTCGAGGTGATCCACACCCCGGTCGATGAGATTCCGGCAGACACCACCGTCGTGCTCACCCAGGACGGGCTGGCCGGTCGCGCCGCCAAGCGGGTTCCGGACGCACTGATCGTGCCGTTCAAGTCCTATCTGGGCGACCCGGCCTTTGATCGGGTGGAACAGGCGATCCGTGAAGGACGTGAGCTGACGGCCACCGGTTTGGGGGAGCCGACCGCCAGCAGCGCAACAGCCACTCCAGAGGCGACCCCGGCCCCAGCGCCGAGGAAGCGACGCGCCAAGCGGCTCGAAGCCGGGGTGCTGCCACGTGAGAACGTCAGGCTCGGTCTCAAGGCCGTCAACAAGGACGACGCCATCCGGCAGGCCGGGCAGGTGCTCGTAGAGGCGGGGGCCGCCGAACCGGGCTACATTGAGGGCATGCTCGCCCGCGAGTTGCAGACCACGACCTACCTGGGGCAGGGGGTCTCGATCCCGCACGGCACCAACGAGGCGAGGCAGTTCATCTCGAAGGCGGCCCTCGGGTTCCTGCAATTCCCAGACGGCATTGACTGGGACGGTGAGACCGTCCACGTGGTCATCCCGATCGCATCCAACAGCAACGAGCACGTCGGCATCCTGTCGGCGCTCGCCACAACTCTTTCCGACAGCTCGAAATCTGAGCGCCTCCGCGTCGCATCCAGCGCCGATGAGGTACTCGCACTACTTATCCCAGAACAACAGGAGGACTGATCAATCATGTTGGCGCTTCGCTACCACGCACCCGGCGATGTCCGGATCGAAGACGTACCCGAACCGGTCTGTGGAGACGGTGAGGTGAAACTCCGCGTCCGCAACTGCTCCACTTGCGGCACCGACGTCAAAATCCGTGCGAACGGACACGTGAACATCACCCGGGTGACCACAATGGGCCACGAGATCGCGGGCGAGGTCGTCGAGGTCGGCGCCTCGGTCGGTGGAAAGTTCTCAGTGGGGGACCGCGTACAGGTGATCGCGGCGATCCCCTGCGGTGACTGCCACGAATGCCGCAAAGGCTGGATGGAGGTGTGCCAGAACCAGCTTTCGATGGGATACCAGTTCGACGGCGGGTTCGCCGAGTACATGATCGTCCCGGAAGAGGTCCTCCGGGTCGACGGGCTGAACCAGATTCCCGATGGCGTCGGGTTCGCCGAAGCGTCGGCAGCCGAGCCGTTGGCCTGCGCCATCAACGCGCAGGAGCAACTCGGCATCGAGAAGGGCGACTTCGTCGTGGTCTTCGGCGCCGGCCCCATCGGCTGCATGCACATCCGGGTGGTACGTGGCCTCTACGAGGCCGGGACGGTCGTGCTCGTCGACATCAACGCTGAGCGGCTAGAGATGTCGGCCAATGCGGTACACCCGGACATCGTCATCGATTCGTCGAAGGTGGACGTGGTCGAGGAGATTCTGCGGCTCACCGAAGGGCGCGGCGCCGATGTGGTGATCACGGCCACCCCGGCCAACGTCGTGCAGGAGCAGGCGGTGGCCATGACCGCCCGCAACGGGCGCATCTCGTTCTTCGGAGGGCTCCCGAAGACCAATCCAACCATCACCCTTGACAGCAACCTGGTGCACTACCGTCAACTCCACATCCACGGGGCGAACGGTTCCGCGCCGGAGCATCACCGTCGGGCGCTTGAGTACATTGCGACCGGCAAGATCCCGGTGTCGGACCTCATCACGCAGAGGTTGCCACTCAGCCGTGCAGCCGAGGCTCTTGACATCGTGGCGGCCGGCGAGGCCATCAAGGTGACGATCGAACCCTGACCCTCAGGACAGAGATGAGACTGGCCGGACACCCTCGGGGTGCCCGGCCAGTCTCATCTGTTCAGGTTCAGGACAGCAGCGTGCGCGCTAGCTCCTTCGCATCGCGCGAGTTGCGGGCCTCGACGATCTTCTGGGCCGCCTCGCGACACTGCTCCATCGTCACCTTGCCGAGTTGGACGCCCACCGCGGGGATCGCCCCGGTCGCCATCGACAGCGATGTGATGCCGAGCCCGATCAGCACGCAGGCCAGCAGGGGATCAGCCGCGGCCTCACCGCAGACGCCGACCGGTTTGCCTGCCCTGGTGCCGGCGTCGCCCGCCATCTTGATCAGCCGGAGCACTGCGGGCTGCCAAGGATCGGTCAGCGTGGCCAGCTTGCTGGACATCCGGTCGGCGGCCATCGTGTACTGCGTCAGATCGTTGGTGCCGATTGAGAAGAAGTCGACCTCTGCCAGGAACTGGTCGGCGAGCAGCGCGGCGGCAGGAACCTCGATCATGATCCCAGGCTTCAGGTTGCGTTCGCGGCACTTGCCAGCGAATTCGAAGGCCTCGTCGACGGTGGCGATCATCGGTGCCATCACCCACGGGTCTTCGACCCCGTTGTCCTCGGCGGCCTGGGCGATCGCGTCCAGCTGACGGTCCACGATGCCTGGGTTGGTCCAGCCGAGTCGGATGCCCCTGACGCCGAGCGCAGGGTTCTCCTCCTCCTCGTGGTTTGCGAACGGCACTGGCTTGTCAGAGCCTGCATCGAGCGTCCGCACGACCACCTTGGAATCGGGGAACGCGGCGAAAACCTCACCGTAGATGCCAGCCTGTTCGGCGACGCTCGGTTCGGTCTTGGCGGTCAGGAAACAGAGTTCGGTACGGAACAGACCGACCCCCTCTGCAGGGCTGGCGGAGGCCTTGCGCGCGGCCGCGCCGTCCTGCACGTTGGCCAGCACCTGCACGTGGGTGCCATCCGCGGTCGCGGCTGGGCCGCTCCACGAACGAACTTCTGCCCGAAGCGCCTCATCCTCGGCGACCAGCCGCTGGGCCTCCTCAGGGTCTGGGGAGACGGTGAGGATTCCGCTCGTGCCATCCACTAGGAGCATCGCTCCCTCCTGGACCGTGTCGAGGGTGGCTGCGGCCACCACGCAGGGAATCCCGAGCTGTCGGGCGATGATCGCGGTGTGGCTGGTCGGCCCGCCGAGCCTGGTTACCAGCGCGCGCACGAACGTCGGGTCGAGGCTGGCGGTGTCGGCTGGGGCCAGATCCTCCGCGCAGAGGATCACCTCGCTGGTCTGCTGTGGGACCCCCGGTTCGGGCAGACCCAGGAGTTCCGCGATCACGCGGTTGCGGATGTCGCGCAGGTCGGTGGTGCGCTCGGCCATTACTCCGCCGAGCTTCTCGAACTGGGCGATGAAGCCGTCGATAGCGTCGGTCGTGGCGACCTCTGCCGTGCTTCCGGCATTGATCGCCTTGGTCGCGGTGCGCAGCCAACCACGATCACGGGCCAAGGCAGCCGTCGCCCCGAGAACCTCGGTGGCAACACCGGTGGCGGCGCTTGCCCGTTGGGTGAATCGCTCTGCCACCGTCTCGGCCGCAGCCTTGAAACGGGCGACTTCCGCGGGTCGGTCGTCTTCGGCGACGCTTCCCCGTGAGGTCGGCAGCACCGGGGCGGGCCTGGTCCACGCGACCGGTGCGTAGGCGAATCCCGAAACCACTCCGGTACCGCGCAACTTGACTGATTCCATGGCATCCTCCACGGGGCTGGGGTTTGGTCTATATTCCCCACTGAACCTACCAAGTCCACGTCGGTCTTGTTTGGAATGTGTAGCTAGCAAGCTCAAGGAGTGATTCGCGTGTACGCCGAGGAACGTCAGCACGAGATTCTTGCCCTGGCGAGGAGCTTCGGGCGGGTTTCCGTGACCGAACTCGCCAGCCGCTACGGGGTGACGCCGGAGACGATCCGCCGCGACCTTGATGCCTTGGCTGCGCGTGACCTGCTCAGCAGAGTGCACGGCGGCGCGGTGCCCCAGGAGAAACTCCTGCTGAAGGAAGCGTCACTGCGTGACCGCCAGACGACCTCGCCGGATGAGAAGTTGGCGATCGCCAGACACGCGGCCAACCTGCTGCCCGAGCGCGACGGGTTGACCGTGCTCCTTGACGCGGGAACCACGACGGGTCGCCTGTGCGCGGTCCTCCCCTCGCGGGTGTCGATGGTGGTGACGAACTCGGTGCCGATCGCCGGCGAGCTCGCCGACCGGGGCGAAGTGGAGGTCCTGTTGCTCGGGGGGCAGGTGCGGGGGCTCACGCAGGCGACGGTCGGCGTCGACGCGCACACGGCCCTTTCGCGCCTGCGGGTCGACGTTGCGTTCGTGGGCGCCAACGGGTTCTCGGTCGACCACGGTTTCTCGACGCCGGACCCGTCGGAGGCGATCATCAAGCGTGCGATGGTCGCGGCCGCACGTCAGGTCTACGTACTGGCAGACGCCAGCAAGTTCGGTGTCGACTACCTGGTCCAGTTCGCCGGGTTCGGTGACGTCGATGCCCTGGTCACCGACTCGCGGATAGAAGAGGCATCACTGACTGCGCTTCAGGCCGCCGACCTGACGGTCGAGGTGGCCTGAAGCGCGGTGTTGCTCTCGGCTATTCGTTGTCCCCACCGGTGACCACGGTCGCCGCCTCGGCCTGACCCTCTGAAGCGGCGTTTCCGGCGTCGGGCCAGACCCAGTCTCGAACCTCGGGGATGTCGTCGCCGTGGGCTCGGGCATAGGTGCGGGCGTCCAGCCGAGCGTCAACCATCTCCTGCCGCAGCCCCGCGTAGCGCACGCCCAGGCTGGGGACTCGGTCGATGACATCGATCACCAGGTGGAACCGGTCCAGATCGTTGAGCATCACCATGTCGAATGGCGTCGTGGTGGTGCCCTCCTCCTTGTAGCCACGCACGTGCAGGTTCGCGTGCCCGTTGCGGCGGTAGGTGAGCCTGTGGATCAGCCATGGGTAGCCGTGGTAGGCGAAAACGATCGGCTTGTCAGTGGTGAAGAAGGTGTCAAAATCGCGGTGTGACAGGCCGTGCGGGTGCTCGTCCACGTCCTGCAGGCGCATCAGGTCCACGACGTTGACCACGCGCACCTTGAGGTCGGGGATTCGTCGTCGGAGGATGTCGGCGGCCGCCAGCACTTCGATCGTGGGGATGTCGCCGGCGCAGCCGAGGACGACGTCGGGCTCGGTGCCTTCGACCTCGGTGCCGGCCCAGTCCCAGATTCCGAGGCCACGGGTGCAGTGCTTCACTGCCTCATCCATCGAGAGCCAGTTCGGGTTCGGCTGCTTGCCTGCGACCACCACGTTTACGTACTGCGTGCTGCGCAGGCAGTGGTCGAAGGTCGAGAGCAGCGTGTTCGCATCCGGCGGGAGGTAGACGCGCACGACGTCGGCCTTCTTGTTGACGACGTGGTCGATGAATCCTGGGTCCTGGTGTGAGAAGCCGTTGTGATCCTGGCGCCACACATGGGAGCTGAGCAGATAGTTGAGGCTAGAGATGGGGCGGCGCCATTCGAGGTGGTTGGTCACCTTCAGCCATTTGGCGTGCTGGTTGACCATCGAGTCGACGATGTGGATAAAGGCCTCGTAGGACGACATCAGGCCGTGACGGCCCGTCAATAGGTAGCCCTCAAGCCAGCCCTGGCACTGGTGTTCGCTCAGCATCTCGACGACCTGGCCGACACGGCCGAGGTACTGGTCGACCTCGGGAGATTCGTAGTCGGCGACCCACTGCTTGTCTGTGACCTCGTAGAGCGACTGGAGCCGGTTGGAGGCGGTCTCATCGGGGCCGAAGACGCGGAAGTTGTCGCGGTTGTGTGCGGCGACGTCGCGCAGCCAGTTGCCGAGCACGCGGGTCGCCTCGTTCAAGCTGCCGCCAGGGGTTGGGACGTCGACCGCGTAGTCGCGGAAATCGGGCAGCCTGAGATCCCGGCGGATGATCCCGCCGTTGGCTTCAGGCCTTTCGCCGAGCCTCAAGCCGATGGGAGGGGTGGTTGCCTCGATCTGGGGCCCGGGTGCCCCGTCCTCGTCGAAGAGTTGGTCAGGTTCATAGGATCCCAACCAGGCGGCGAGGTCGGCCAGGTGGGCGTCGGTGTCGCGGGCACTGGCCAGCGGGACCTGGTGGCTGCGCCAACTGCCCTCGGTCTTGCGGCCATCGATCTCCTTCGGGCCGGTCCAGCCTTTCGGGGTGCGAAGGACGATCATCGGCCAGGCCGGACGCACGGCGTCGGCGGCGCCTTGCGTTGCTGCGACCCGGCGGATCTCGGCGATCTCGTCCATCACCTGGTCGAGCAGTTCCGCGAATCGGCGGTGGTAGGACGTGGGGTCTTCCTCGTCGAAGCCCGCGGTGAAAACGTGCGGGTTGTGCCCGTAGCCCTTCATCAGGTCGACGAGTTCGGCTTCCGGGATTCTCGCCAGCACCGTCGGGTTGGCGATCTTGAACCCATTGAGGTGCAGGACGGGCAGCACCACACCGTCGGTGACGGGGTTGAGGAACTTGTTCGAGTGCCAGGACGTGGCCAGTGGCCCGGTTTCCGACTCACCGTCGCCGACCACCGCGAACACCAGTAGGTCGGGGTTGTCGAACGCGGCCCCGTAGGCATGCGAGAGCGCGTAGCCGAGTTCGCCACCCTCATGGATCGAGCCGGGGACCTCCGGCGCGACATGTGACGGGATGCCCCCCGGGAACGAGAACTGTTTGAACAGCTTCTTCATCCCGCCCTCGTCTCGGGTGACCGCCGGGTAGATGTCGCTCCAGGTGCCGTCGAGGTAGCTGTTGGCGACCATGCCCGGGCCACCGTGACCCGGGCCGGTGATGTAGAGCGTCGGGCGTCGTCGTTCGGCGATGACCCGGTTCAGGTGTGCGTAGAGGAAGTTGAGCCCCGGCGTGGTGCCCCAGTGGCCCAAGAGACGGGGCTTTACGTCGTCGCGAGTGAGAGGGCGTCGCATGAGGGGGTTGTCGAGCAGGTAGATCTGCCCGACGGAGAGGTAGTTGGCGGCGCGCCATCGCGAGTGGATGCGTCCCAGGTCGGTATCGGTGAGTTCGGCCGCGCCACACTGGGCGCGCGTCTGCCAAGGCTGGTTCATTCTCAACTCCTTCGTTGCTTCCATCAAACACCAGTCGACCAAGCTTGTGGCTCGATCGGCCCTGTGATCGCTGTTGGATGCGGCATGATCAAGCGTACGGACTGGTGACGTCGAATCTTGACTGAGAGCCGTCGGGTCCGGTTCTGGAAGGGAGAATGTCAGTGGCGCTTCAGCCTGTCGACACCATCGAGGTAGACACCTGTGAGGGTCGCGTCCGAGGCTTCTGGCGTGACACACCCGGTGCGGTCGCCCGATCCGCTGCATTCCTGGGCATTCCGTTCGCGCAGGCTCCGGTCGGGTCGCTCCGGTTCTCTGCCCCGGCCCCGATGGAGCCTTGGGTGGGGGTACGCGACGCGTTGGCGTACGGTGCGACGGCGCAGCGCGGCGACCCGGGGGTGACGCTGATCCCGGAGCCATCGGTGCCCGGCGAATCGACCCTGAATGTCAACGTGTTCACCCCGGATCCGTCCCACCGCACGGATTCAATGCCTGTGCTCGTCTGGATCCACGGCGGCGGATTCATTTCCGGTTCGCCTGCCAGCCCGTGGTACGACGGCCGCGCATTCAACCGGGACTCGGTCGTCGTGGTTTCGCTGGGCTACCGGCTCGGCTTTGAAGGTTTCGGGGCCATCCAAGGCGCAACATCCAACCGTGGTGTCCGGGACTGGATCGCCGGCCTCGAGTGGGTGCAGCGCAACATTGCGGCATTCGGGGGCGACCCGTCCCGCGTCACGATTGCGGGCCAGTCCGCCGGGGGTGGTGCGGTGCTGACCCTGCTCGGGATGGAGCACGTGCAGCACCTGTTCCATTCGGTGTACTGCGCCTCGGGTGCCATCGCCGATGTGACGTCGGAGCGCGGGGCCGAGGCGGCGGGGAAGTTGGCGAAGGCAGTAGGTGTCGAGGCGACAGTCGAGGGGTTCTCCAACGTGGAGGAGGAGAGCCTGCTCGCTGCGCAGGGAGAGGCCTTCAAGTTGGGCGCGTCGGATCTCACCGCCGGGTTGCCTTTCGGGCCGCTGATCGACGGCGAGTTGATCGTGCGGCCGACACCTGAGTCGCTTCGCATGGGCGTCGGGTCGGACAAGCCACTCGTCCTGGGGGCGACCGACGACGAGTTTTCGATGATCGTGCAAGGTAAAGAGAAGTTCCTGCGCTGGCTGCCGCTGGCGCTGTTGTTGCGCCCGTTCAAGCTACCGGCTGAGGTGCGTCGAGCCTATCTCCGGGCGAATCCGGAGGTGGCCGCCTGTGGGCATGGTGCGGTGCTCGGCAGGTTCATCACGGACAACATGTTTCGAACCGTCGTCGTCCGGGTCGCCCGGGCGCGCGGCGAGGCGCCGACGTGGGTGTACCGGGTCGCATTCAAATCGAAAGCGCACGGGTCGGCCGTGCATTGCATAGATGTGCCGTTCCTCTTCGACTGCCTGGACGGGCCGCTCGTTGAACGGTTGACAGGAGAGAACCCGCCCCAGGAGTTGGCCGACGCGATCCACGGTGCCGCTGTCGCGTTCATGCGTGACGGCGATCCCGGATGGACGCCGTGGTCCAGCGAGCCGGACACGGACGCGGTGTTCGGTGGGGCGGAGGCGACCATGGAGGTAGAGCGGGGCGGATATGGGGGAGCGCTGCCGCTGGTCTGAACCCCGCCCGGAGGTTCGAGCCCCGTGCCGGACCAGGGTGCCTGCGACAAGAGGGGCCCGTGGCTGGTCAGTGGTCGATCTTCGTGCGCAGACGGGTCAGAATGGGCCAGTGGTCGATTTTCGGAGGCTGGCTGCGGCTTGTGTTGGGGGAAGGTGGCCGGTCTCGCCTCCGGCCCCATGTGTGTTTAGTTGTGTTCGTGTTGGAATGGCTTGCTTTCTCTGGCGATTGTGCAGTACGGTTGTTCCACCGTCCGAAGCTGGAGGCATCAAATGACTGACGAAGTTGTCACCCTCACTGCCAATCCGAGTGTCGACCGAACCATTGTCCTGCTCGACACCTTGGCCCGCGGGCAAGTGCAGCGCACTCCCTACGTCACCGAACAGGCCGGAGGGAAGGGCCTCAACGTGGCCCGGGTCCTGGCGTCCGCGGGGCGCAGCGTTGTGGCCGTAGCTCCCGCAGTGGATGCCGTTTACCGTGCGCTTGCTGCCGAGCCGCCGTCAGGGAACCTTGTCGCCGCCGTCCTCCCCGAGGGGCGACGGGTGAGGATCAACACGGCCATCACGGAACCAGACGGCACCACCACCAAGATCAACGAGGCCGGCAACGAGCTGGGGGCCGTGGATCGCGAAGCGACCGCCGAACTCCTGGCCGAAAGGGCCGCTGGGGCAAGTTGGGTTGTGCTCAGCGGGTCGCTCCCACCCGGCGCACCCGTCGACTGGTATCCGCAACTGGCGAAGGGAATCGACTGCAAGGTCGCGGTCGACACCTCGGGCCCCTACCTGCAGGCCGTTGTCGATGCCTTGCCTCAGGTCAAGATCGATCTGCTGAAGCCCAACTCCGACGAATTGGCCGAACTGACCAGTGGAGACGCCGCAGCCTTCGAGGAAGCCGCGGCTCAGGGAGACGTCGGAGACATCGCGACTGCGGCACGCCGCCTCGTCGAAGCAGGTGTCGCGAACGTGATGGTCACCCTGGGTGGCTCCGGCGCGGTGTTGGTCAACGCCGACGGCGCCTGGTTCGCTCACGCTCCCGAGATCGCCGTGCGTAGCACAGTGGGGGCCGGGGACTCGTCGGTCGCCGGGTTCATCCTGGCAGACCTGCGCGGCGAAGGGCCCGAAGGCTGCCTCGCAACTGCGGTGGCGTACGGTTCCGCCGCAGCGGCGCTGCCGAGCACTACACTTCCGACAGGGGCTGATGCACAGCCGCTGCTTCCCAAAGTTGTCGCCGTGGGACGAACCACGGTGAAGCAGTAGAGAATCACAGGAGAGATTATGGCAAGCAAGACAGTCATCGTCGGATCAACCGTTGGGCTCCACGCCCGTCCCGCCGCGCTGGTTGCCCAGGCAGCTGCAGAGTTCGACGACGACATCACGTTGCGGCTGTCCGACGCGGATGCCGACGACGCGGTGGACGCGGGCTCCAGCATGATGATCATGTCGCTCGGCGCCGCCGCTGGCGACGAGATCGTGGTCGAGTCCGACAATGCGGAAGCCGTTGAGAAGCTGGCAGCGCTGATCGAGCAGAACCTCGACGCCTGATCCGAGACCTCTTGGCGGATAGAGTTGCCGTCGGGAGGTGGCGACATGAGCGGGCAGACGTACGAAGAGGCGCATGAGATCGCCGACCGTATCGCCCGACTCGACGATGTTTCGGCGGCGCTGGAGTATCGCAGCCTGCCGAAGGGCTTGGGCCTCGAGGTGTTCGAGGAACTCAACGCCTTCGACCAGCAGCGTCTACTTTCGGGCATGCGGGACGACGCCTACCGGCAGACCCTGGAGGCGATGGATCCCGACGATCGTTCGCGTCTGCTGCAGGAGGCCCCAGCCGTCGTCGTCAAGCGGGCGCTCGCGGGCCTGAGTCACCACGAGCGCACGATGACGGCGCAGCTGCTCGGCTACCCGAAAGGGTCGGTCGGCCGCTACATGTCGCCGGAGGTCGTCACACTCCGCGAGGGCCTGGCTGTAGGCGAGGCGCTGGAGATCGTCCGCGCCAAGGGAGCGAGGGCCGACAACGTCTATACTCTCGCGGTCGTCAACGACTCCCGTTGCCTAGTTGGACCGGTGGCTCTCAGCGACCTGGTGCTCTCTGAGCCGGGCCGGGCTCTGGCTTCGGTCGTCGACGGCGACGCCATCACACTCGTCGCCACCGATGAGGCGGAGGGGGCCGCCCGACTCATCCAGGAGACCAACGAACCCAACCTACTCGTCGTCGACAGCGAACACCGGCTCGTAGGGCTGCTTTCCTATGACGATGCAATGGAGGTCCTCGAGGAGGCCGACTCGGAAGACGCCGCCAGGCAGTCCGGCGCGGAGCCTTGGGAGGGCCACTACACCTCGGTCGGTGTGTTCCGCCTCGCCAGGTATCGGGCGCTCTGGCTCAGCTTGCTGCTCGTCGCCGCGACGTTGACCGTGTCGGTAACTCAGGCGTTCGAGGCGACCCTCGCCGAGGTCGCCGCCCTGGCGCTGTTCATCCCCATGCTGATCGGCGCAGGGGGCAACGCCGGTGCCCAAGCCGCAACGGCGTCAGTGCGTGCCCTCGCCGTCGGTGAGTTGAAGTTCTCGGACCTGGGGCGGGTCGTGTGGCGCGAGGTCAGGGTCGGGCTGCTGCTCGGGCTGATGCTCGCCCTATTGGGATTCCTCGTCGGCGCCGCGTTCGTGGGGTGGCAGATCGCCACGGTGCTGGCGTGCAGCCTGATCCTGGTGTGCGCTTGGGCGGCGACCATCGGGGGCGCGATGCCGTTGATTGCGCGGCGCCTGGGGATCGACCCGGCTGTGGTGTCCGCTCCGCTGGTGACGACGCTGGTGGATGCGACCGGACTGGTGATCTATTTCCTGATGGCGAGGCTCATCCTTGGGCTCTGACTCAAGCGCCTGAGGTGTCGACGGGCGGGAAGTCGGTCATGACGAGGCCAGGTCTGGGCGCACCCTCGAGGTAGGCGGGGCGGTCATCCACGACGTGCAGGAGTGCGAGCAGGTCGGCAGTGCCTCCTTGCAGCACATGGCATGAGGCACCCCTTGGGGCGGTGCCGTCGTCGCCGACCAACTCGATGGACGGGCAGGTTCCACAGCCGCAACGGTCACCGGCGAACGCCGAATCGAGGAAATTCAACCAGCGCAGCCGCTGCGCAACGCTCGGCGGAGCCGTATCCGTGGTGCCGTGGCCGATTAGATGTCGGGCCCAGGCCTCCTCGTTCGGTGAGAGTGGGCGCTTCATTCCGGCAGGCTACCGAGTGGGCAGCAGCCCGGAGAGGGCGGGGTACAGCTTCCGGCCCGCATCCGATTGTGGGATGCGGGCCGGATCGAGTCGTGTCAGGCGAGTCGCGCCGCGATCCTGTCGCCGGTCTCGACCGTAGAGAACCTCTGGCCGCCACGCTCGGTGATGTCGGCCGAGACGGCGTCGTCCACCCGCTTCGCGAGGTCGGCGTGACCGAGGTGGTCCAGCAGCAGCGCCATCGACGAGATGGCCGCCGTCGGGTCGGCGATGCCCTGCCCTGCGATGTCGGGTGCCGAGCCGTGGACCGGCTCGAACATCGAGGGGAACTCGCCGCTGGGATTGATGTTGGCGGAGGCGGCCAACCCGATGCCCCCGGTGACGGCGGCGGCCAGGTCGGTGACGATGTCGCCGAACAGGTTGTCTGTCACGATCACGTCGAACTGGGATGGGTCGACGACCATGGCGATCATGGCCGCGTCGATGTGCAGGTATCTGCGCTCGACGTCGGGGAACTCCTCGCCGACCTCATTGAACACGCGGTTCCACAGCGAGCCCGCGTTGACCAGCACATTGTGCTTGTGAAGGAGGGTCAGCTGCCTGCGGCGGGCCTGAGCGCGGTGGTAGGCGTCGCGCACGACCCGCTCGACGCCGAAGTAGGTGTTGACGGAGACCTCGGTGGCCAGTTCGTGCGGCGTGCCGATGCGCACCGCGCCTCCGTTGCCGCAGTAGAGCCCCTCGGTGCCTTCACGGACGACGACGAAGTCGACCTCGCGGCCCTCGAACACCCTCGGCGCCAGCGGCGTCGGAACACCCGGGTACAGCTTTGAGGGGCGCAGGTTGATCCCGTGGTCGAATGCGAAGCGCAGCTTCAGCAGCAGGCCGCGTTCCAGTAGGCCACTGGGGATCGCCTTGGAGCCGGGTGCGGCTCCGATGGCGCCAAGGACGATCGCGTCGAACCCCTTCAACTCCTCGAGCACGGTGTCGGGGAGCACCTCACCGGTGCGCTGCCAGTGCTCGGCGCCGAGGTCGTAGTGCGTGAAGTCGAATGCGTCCGGTCCAGCGACGGCGGTCAGCGCCTTGAGCGCCTCCGCCGTCACCTCTGGGCCGATCCCGTCGCCGCCGATGACGGCAATCCTGGCTGAAGTCATGGCGGAACCCTACGCGAGCCGTGCGAGGGCGGGGCGCCCGTCTCAGGTGTCCGTCCACTGGCTGAGACGCCCGCACCTGTTCCGGGCGGCGTATCCTCGGGCAGAGTTTTCCGATCAACTGGAGTGACAATGCCGACGCTGCCCCAGCAACCCGCCGAGTTCCACGTGTTCGACACCTCCCTGCGCGACGGTGCGCAGCAAGAGGGGCTACACCTGTCCGTTCCCGACAAACTGAAGATCGCGGGATACCTTGACGAACTGGGCGTCACCTTCATCGAGGGCGGCTGGCCCGGCGCCAACCCGGCCGACACCGAGTTCTTCCGCCTTGCAAAGGACCTGGGGCTGAAGAACTCGAAGCTGGTCGCATTCGGGGCCACCAGGAAGGCTGGCGCGAAGGCATCGGAGGATGCCCTCACGCAGGCGCTGGTGGATGCGGGCACCGACTACATCTGCATCGTCGCCAAGTCGCACGAGGACCACGTGCGCCGCGCGCTTCGCACCACCCTCGAGGAGAACCTCGAGATGATCACCGACACCGTCACGTTCCTGCGTTCGCAGGGCAAGCGCGTCTTCGTCGACGCCGAACACTTCTTCGACGGCTACCGTGCGCACCCCGAGTACGCGATCAAGGTCGTGCAGACGGCCCACGACGCGGGTGCCGAGGTCGTCGTCCTGTGTGACACCAACGGCGGCATGCTGCCCAGCTGGATCGGAGACATCGTCCGGGCCGCCGCGGAAACGGGCGCAAATCTGGGCGTCCACGTCCACAACGACACCTCCTGCGCCGTGGCGAACACCGTCGCCGCCGTCGAAGCCGGCGTCATGCACATCCAGGGCACCTTCAACGGCTACGGCGAGCGCACCGGCAACGCCGACCTGTCGGCTGTGATCCCGAATCTCCAGCTCAAGTTCGGTTGGCAGGTGCTGCCGCCTGAGCAACTCGCCGAGCTCACACGGGTGGCGCATGCGATCGCGCTGGTGGCGCATCAGCCCCTGCTTGGCCGGCAGCCCTACGTCGGGCAGTCCAGCTTCGCGCACAAGGCCGGGCTGCACGCCTCCGCCATCAAGGTGGACGAGAACCTGTACCAGCACATCGACCCCGCCCTAGTCGGCAACGACATGCGGATGCTGATCTCCGACATGGCAGGCCGCGCCAACATCCAGATCAAGGGCGAACAACTCGGGTTCGACCTGAACGACCGCGAGTTGGCAGCCAGGATCACCGAGGTCGTCAAGGCCAGGGAATCCGAGGGGTACTCGTACGAGTCGGCCGACGCGAGCTTCGAGATGCTGCTGCGTGACCAGTTGGACGTCCTGGAGTTGCCGTTCACGGTCGACTCGTGGCGGGTTTTCACCGAGGAACGGGACGGCACCAACATCTCCGAGGCGACCGTCAAGCTGACTGCGAAGGACGCCCGCCAGATGGTGGTAGGGGAGGGCAACGGCCCGGTCAACGCCCTCGACGGCGCACTGCGGGCCGCGCTCATCCCCGCCTACCCGCAGGTCGCCGACTTCGAGCTCACCGACTACCGGGTGCGCATCCTCGACGAGGGCTACGGCACCGATGCGACGGTGCGGACGCTGATCGACACGTCCTTCGACGGCCACACCTGGACCACGGTCGGTGTCGGCACCAACGTCATCGAGGCCTCGTGGGAGGCGCTCTCCGACGCGTTGGCCTACGGGATCATCACCAAACTGGCCGACTGACGCTTCCCGGCCCGGGCGACTACGCTGGCGCACATGCGCATAGCCCGTTTCGCCCTCGCCGGCCAGGATCCCCAGTACGGGATCATCGAACTCGCCATCGACGGTGGCGACCATCCCGACACGATCGCCACCCTGACGGGCGACCCCCTCGCGGGGGTCGCCGTCAACTACACCGGTGAGCGGCACGAATTGGACGACGTCCGGCTCCTGTCGCCGGTGATCCCGCGGTCGAAGATCGTCGGCGTCGGGAAGAACTACGCCGATCATGCCAGCGAGATGGGCGGTGAGGTGCCAGAGGTGCCGCTGCTGTTCTTCAAGCCCAACACGTCCGTCATCGGACCGAATGAGACGATCATCCGTCCAGAGGGCGTGAACGAGTTGCATTTCGAGGGAGAACTCGCCGTCATCATCGGGCGCATCTGCAAGCAGGTGCCTGTCGAGCGGGTACCTGAGGTGGTGTTCGGTTACACCATCGCAAACGACGTCACTGCGCGTGACTGGCAGCGAGCCGACGGACAATGGACCCGTGCTAAGGGGTCGGACACCTTCCTGCCGCTCGGCCCGTGGGTCAACACCCACCTGACGCTGGAGGAAGTCGGCAAGCTCGACATCGAGACCCGCCTTGGTGACGAGGTGCGCCAGTCGGGTTCGACCTCGCAGATGGTGCGTGGGGTCGCCGAACTCATCGCCCACATCTCCCGGTCGATCACGCTGCTCCCGGGCGACATCATCCTCACCGGAACCCCGGCAGGGGTCGGCGCCATGGAGCCCGGCGACGAGGTACACGTGCAGATAGACGGCCTCGGAACCTTGTCGAACCCCGTCGCTGACCAGTGAGCGAAGTCCCCCGCCTGATGGCGGTTGGCCAACCCGCCGATCCGCCGTCGGGGCTGACCTACCCGCTGGCGCTGCGTCACGGAGGGTCCAGCGGCTTCCAGTCGGTCTTCGGGATCCTGGTCGGGTTCAGCGCGTTTGCGCTGCTTGTGCCGCTGATGAATCAGTTGGTGCTTCGGATCACCCACCTGTTCCGCGGCGGTGACTGGGAGCAGTACCTCGCCGAGGCGGGCAGCTACCGGTTGCCCGAGGGACCGGCCGCGGGTCATCTCGCTCTCGCTCTGCTGATCCCGGTGTCGATCCTGATCGTCCGCTACGTCCAGGGCGTCAGCCCGCGTTGGCTGGCGTCGGTGCAGCCGGGGGTACGGTGGCGATTCCTGCTGATCTGCCTGATGGCCGCCGTGGTGGTGCTCAACGGCGTCCTTTGGTTGTCGTTCGTGACGAAGGGGGTGCCGTCATTCCATTCGGGGGAGAGCGGATGGCTCGGGTTCCTGGCGGTGTTGGTCATTACCTCGCCGTTGCAGGCCGCCGCTGAAGAGGTGTTCTTCCGTGGCTACCTCCTGCAGGCGATAGGGTCGGCAACGGGTCGGCAGTGGGTCGGTGTGGTCGGGTCGGCTCTGGTGTTCGCCTTGCTCCACGGGGGCCAGAACCCTGCGCTTTTCGCGCACCGCTTCGCCTTCGGGCTCGTGGCGGGTGCATTGGTGGTGGTCACGGGGGGTCTGGAGGCGGGCATCGCCGCGCACGCCGTCAACAACGTCGCCGCCTACTGTTACGCGATGTTCACGACGTCGATCGCCGAGTTGAAGACGGTCAGCGCGATCACGTGGGCGGATGCGGCCTGGGACATCGCCGGGTTTGCCGCCTTCGCCGCGGTCGCCTGGTGGCTGTCGAGGAGGATGAGGTTGGCCACGCAAACCCCGTGACGGGCGCCCGGCCGCCGGTTTGTGGGTCGTGGATTCCATGGTGTAGTGTTTCACTTCGTGCCCGGGGGAAACCTTGGGACACAGGGGTATGGGGTAATTGGCAGCCCGACGGTTTCTGGTTCCGTTAGTTCAGGTTCGAGTCCTGGTACCCCTGCGGAAAGTGTTAAGCTCTCCATCGCTAGGGCCCCGTTGTGTAGCGGCCTAGCACGCCGCCCTCTCAAGGCGGTAGCGCGGGTTCGAATCCCGTCGGGGCTACAAGGCAATCGGCCTAGTCAACAACAAGTTGGCTAGGCCGTTACTCTGTCCGGCTATCCGGCATCCCGCACCAGATCCCGCACCAGTCCGGGACGGGTCGCCAAAGCCGCTACCGCGCCGACTCCATCGCATCGGCCACCACGTCGAGCCGATCCCCGAACAGGGGCCGATACAGGGCAACGTCAGCGTCGCCGACTTGTGGGCAAGCATCTGTTGCCGTCCTGCTCGCGTCCTGAAAATCGGCCAGTGGTCGATTCTGGTGTGTCTGGGGTCGAGTATGGGCCACTGCCTTGGTTGGCTGGGTTCGGTCGTCTTTCGTTGGAGTCGCGAGGATCGGCCAGTGGTCGATTTTGGTGTGTCTGGGGTCGAGTATCGGCCACTGCCTTGGTTGGCTGGGTTCGGTCGTCTTTCGTCGGAGTCGCGAGGATCGGCCAGTGGTCGATTTTGGTGTGGCTGGGGTCGAGTATCGGCCACTGCCTTGGGTGCCGTGGCGGGGGGAGGGACTCGGCTGACGCATCCAGGCCTTAATTCTGTGAGCGTCGCGAGGTTATCCACAGATGTCGTGGAGGTGCGGTTGGTTGAGCCCTTCTGTTGGTTCAATGGAGCCTCATCAAGTCTCAAGGTGGAGGTTCGGATGCGTCTTCTTATCGCGGCTCTCGTGTGCGTGGCGGTGTTGGTGGGATGTGGGCCGACTGGGGCGCAGACGCCTTCGCCGAGCCCGAGCCCGAGCCCGAGCGCGCCGAGCGTCACGCCCACCCCCACGCCGAGCCCGTCCCCGACCCCGACCCCGACTCCGACGGCGTTCGCGTCGTTTCCTGCGGACCTGCCGACGGAGGACCCGGAGACGGCTGCGGTGATTGAAGGTTGGCAGGCGTACTGGAAGGTATATGAGAAGTTCGCCGCCGACCCAGCCTCGTTCAAAGACTTCACAGAGACCCAGTACGTGACCACGGGTAAGCAATCGGTCGGGATACTGGACGAACTGGAGCAGATTCGTGAGGCGGGGCTGCGGAGTGACGGCGGGCGTCAGTTCAGAGACATCGATGTGGTGATCAACGATGGGTCGCCCCGGACAGCTGTGGTGAGCTACTGCATGGTCCTGGATTCGCTGCGCGTGGTTGATGCTGAGACCGGTGAGAGGGTAGTCAGGACCGGATCGGTGCTCGAACAGGACACCCTCGAGGAGATGCCAGACGGATCTTGGCGGGTGGCCTTGGTCCGGAACAAGGCGGCGGTGTGTTGAGGCTGGTCCGGCCTGCGTGGCTGATGCTAATCCTGGTGGGGTGGAACTGCTCAGTTTCGCTTGTTGATGGGGCCAGGGCTGCCGCCGATAACGACCCTTGCGGCGGATTGAATACGGTGACAGGGAACTGTGCGTACGAGGTCGCTCAAGCATCGGAATCGTCGGTCGGCTTGCTTCTTGAGGTTCGTGATGATTCCACTCAGCAGACTGTTGGCCCACGAGTCTGCTCCTTCGAAGGCGCAGTCGTCAGGTGTGTGACTGGGCTAGGGGTCTGGAGTTCATATGTGAGCGCGTGGTGCCGCCACTTACCTGATCAGCCTCCGGCCGATAATCCCGTGTGGGCTGGCCGGACCGAGGGGGCGATCTTCGAGTGCGCCCGACCGGGTTTCGATGGGCTTCCCAATCCCGGTGAGTTGACCTGGCACTGGTTACCGGATGCTCCCGGGACCGAGGTTGACCCAGAAGAGATGGCCAGGCGTCTGTTGGCCAGCATCGAGTTCCAGTCTCCGGAGATGGGGATGTTCCCGAAGGGGGATTCGCTCCAACACATGGGTCTCGTGGGGTGGAACATGTGGCTTTGGGCGGCTCCCTCGTCGCAGTTGCAGTGGGGGCCGGTGACGGATTCGATCTCCGAGAGCGGGATCACGGTGACGTTGACGGCAGAGGTCGACAGCATGGAATGGGACATGGGTGACGGCACCACCATCTCCTGCGGTAAGGGCCGGGCCTGGTCGCAGCAGGTGACGGGCGGGCGGAATGTGCCCTCGCCCGAGTGTGGGCACGTCTATAGCGGGGATGGGCGTTACACGGTGACGGCGACGTCGAACTGGGATGTGGAGTGGTCTGGGGGTGGCCAGTCGGGTTCTCTGCCGTTCACGTTGAGCCGTGACGCTGCGGTCGTCGTCGGCGAGATGCAGTCCGTCAACCGGTGAGTGAGGTTTTAGGCATGACAGTCTGACCTATTTGTCGGTAAGGTGTGCCTTACCCGACTCAGGAGGTCCCGGACATGTCGTTCTCCGACGCCCGCAAGGTGCGCGGCCTGTACCGCGCCGAGGTGGCGTCGGCGCGCAGGATCAGCCCGAACTTTGTTCGCGTCACCCTTGCCGGTGACGACCTTGAGCGGCTGCCCCGACACGGGTTCGACCACTGGGTGAGGCTTTTCCTTCCGCATCCCTCGGGCGCTCGGACCGATTTCTCGTCATTGCCCGAGACCTTCGGCGTGGGCGGCTATGTGAAATACCTCCGCCAGAAGTCCGACTCCCGACCAGTGGTTCGCAGCTACACGATCCGGGCCCAACGTGCCCGGGAGATCGATATCGACTTTGTCGCCCACGGGGACGAAGGGCCTGCCGGTTCCTGGGCCCAGCGTGCCACGGCGGGTGAGCCGGTGGCGCTCATCGACCAGGGGCGCGGTTTCGACCTGCCAGATGACGCCGGTTTCCACCTCCTGGTCGGCGACGAGTCCGCGCTTCCCGCAGTTCTCTGCATCCTGCGTGACCTGCCCGCCGACGCCACGGGGCTCGCCATCGTCGAGGTGCCCCATATTGCAGATGCTCAGGATGTCGTCATGCCCGAAGGTGTGGAACTGCGCTGGTTGGTGCGCTCGAACCCGAAGACGATACCTGGGCGCCTCGCGCTGCAAGAACTCCGAGATTTCTCCCCGCCCGATCCGGAGACCGTCGCGGCATTCATCGTGGGGGAGCAGGCACTGGCCACCGGTGGTCGTCGGCACCTCGTGTCGCTAGGTACCCCGAAGCCGCAGATCGAGTTCACGGGTTTCTGGCGCGTCGGCAGAGCAGCCGGCTGACGTCAGGTTCAGGTGTTGCGGCGGGATCCTCCTTCTCGAAGTCGCCGCAGCAAAGCGAGTGGCCCGGTGCTGGACACACCGGGCCACTCATCACTTCCTGATCTCACTCGGGCGCGCCGCTCCTGCGGAGCACCTCGCTCAACCGCTCCGCTGCCGCGAGGACGGCGGGGGCGTGCAGACGACCGGGGGAGCGCGTCAGCCGCTCGATGGGTCCCGAAACTGACACCGCCGCGATCAGCTTGCCCGACGGAGCCAGGACCGGGGCTGAGACAGAGGCCACCCCGGCCTCCCGCTCCGCGACCGACTGAGCCCAGCCTCGTCGGCGCACCGACTGAAGCGTCGAGAGGGTGAAGGAAGCGGTGTCGAGCAGCTTCTCGAGCTTCTCCGGCTCCTCCCAAGCCAGCAGCACCTGCGCAGCCGAACCTGCCGTCATTGAGATCTGCGCCCCCGTCGGCACGGTGTCGCGCAGACCGTGTGGCCGCTCGACGGAGGCGACGCAGACGCGCACATCGCCTTGGCGACGGAAAAGCTGCACTGACTCACCGGTGATGTCCCGGAGCCGCGAAAGGATTGGTCCGGCAGTTGCCAGCAGGGGGTCCTCGCCCGCGGACTCGGCGAGCTCGATCAGCCTCTGGCCGAGTACGAAGCGGCCTTGCAGGTCGCGTCCCACGAAGCGATGATGTTCGAGGGCCACGGCCAGCCGGTGCGCGGTGGGCCGGGCCAGCCCGGTTGCCGTGACCAGGCCTGCGAGCGTCAGAGGATTGTGCTCAAGGGCTGCGAGCACTGCGGCGGCTTTGTCGAGTACGCCGACACCTGAGGTTTCGTCCATATGGTGAGACTAACAGTCCGAATGGTGGACAAGCAAACTGGATCCACGCTCAGTTTGCCCATACTTGACGAAGTTCGTTGGAGACCCTGAAGAAGCGAGGAGCCATGGGGAAGACCCTGAGTGAGAAGGTTTGGGACGCGCACGTCGTCCGTTCGGTCCAGGGTGAGCCTGACCTCCTCTACATCGACCTGCATCTTGTGCACGAAGTGACGAGCCCGCAGGCGTTCGAGGGTCTCCGGCTCGCTGGCCGCCCCGTCCGCCGTCCCGATCTGACGCTGGCGACCGAGGACCACAACACCCCGACCCTCAACATCCTCGCCCCGATCGCCGACCCGGTGTCCAAGAAGCAGGTCGACACGCTGCGGAGCAACGCCAAGGACTTCGGCGTGCGCATCCATTCATTGGGCGACAAGGACCAGGGCGTGGTGCACATCATCGGCCCCCAGCTGGGGGTGACGCAGCCGGGCATGACGATCGTGTGCGGCGACTCGCACACCTCCACGCACGGCGCGTTCGGTGCGCTGGCCTACGGCATCGGCACCTCCGAGGTCGAGCACGTGCTCGCGACCCAGACGCTGCCGCAGGCGAAGCCGAAGACCATGGCGGTCAACATCAACGGTGAACTGCCGGACGGCGTCACGGCCAAGGACATCGTGCTCGCCCTGATCGCGAAGGTCGGCACCGGCGGCGGCCAGGGCTACATCGTCGAGTACCGCGGCGACACCGTCGAGAACCTCTCGATGGAAGGTCGCATGACGATCTGCAACATGAGCATCGAATGGGGTGCCAAGGCGGGCATGATGGCCCCCGACGAGACGACCTTCGCCTACCTCAAGGGTCGCCCGCACGCCCCCGAGGGCGAGGACTGGGACGCCGCCGTCGAATACTGGCGCACTCTGAAGTCAGACGACGACGCCACCTTCGACGTCGAGGTCGACATTGACGCCTCCAAGCTCACCCCGTTCGTCACCTGGGGCACCAACCCCGGCCACGGCGTGCCGCTGGGTGCCACAGTCCCGGCGCCGGAAGACTTCGAATCTGAGGTCGAGCAGGCCACCGCGAAGCGGGCGCTTGAATATATGGCACTGACCCCCGGCACCCCGATGCGCGACATCTACGTCGACACCGTCTTCCTCGGCTCCTGCACCAACGGCCGCATCGAGGATCTGCGCCTGGCCGCTTCGGTTCTGAAGGGGCGCAAGAAGGCCGACTCGATCCGGATGCTGGTCGTCCCGGGTTCGGCCCGCGTACGGCTGCAAGCCGAGGCTGAGGGTCTCGACAAGGTGTTCCTCGACTTCGGTGCGGAGTGGCGCGCCGCTGGCTGTTCGATGTGTCTGGGCATGAACCCCGACCAGTTGGCGCCTGGTGAACGCTCGGCCTCGACGTCGAACCGAAACTTCGAGGGTCGCCAAGGCAAGGGCGGCCGCACCCACCTTGTTTCCCCGGCCGTCGCCGCCGCGACCGCCATCACCGGCCATCTGTCCGCCCCGGCCGATCTCTGAAAAGGACCTGAAGATGGAACCCTTCGCCAACCACACTGGTATCGCGGTCCCGCTGGAGCGCAGCAACGTCGACACCGACCAGATCATCCCCGCCGTCTACCTGAAGCGGATCACCCGCACCGGCTTCGAGGACGGGCTGTTTGCCGCCTGGCGCAACGACCCCGAGTTCGTGCTGAACCGCGAACCGTTCACGGGTGGCACGATCCTGATCCCCGGCCCCGATTTCGGCACCGGCTCGTCTCGTGAGCACGCCGTCTGGGCTCTCCAGAACTACGGCTTCAAGGTCGTCATCGGCACCCGATTCGGCGACATCTTCCGCTCGAACTCGGGTAAGGCCGGCCTGCTCGTTGCGCTGGTCTCCGAGGCCGACCGCGACGCGCTGTGGGAGGCCATCGACGCCGACCCGAACGTCCCGACCACCGTCGACCTGCCCTCGCAGACGATCACGCGCGGTGACCTGAACGTCAAGTTCGAGATCGACGCTTACACGAAACACCGGCTCCTCAATGGGCTCGACGACATCTCGATGACGCTGCAGCACGCCGACGAGATCGCGGCGTTCGAGGCGACGCGCCCGTCCTTCAAGCCGAAGACCCTCCCGGTCCGCACCGCCGGCTGAGCCCAGGTCGCGACCCACGTGCCTCGCGCCGATTGGTGCGGGGCCGTTGCGATTCCTGGGAAGAGATCCCCGCCAGCCACGTCTAGTTGCGTCTAGTTGAACTCAGCACGGTGATGCCCGGTCCCGGGTAGCCTCGAGCCCGTGATGACTGCCGAGCAACTGCTGGCCGGGCCGCGGGGGCGGCGGCTCCTGCTTGGGCTTGCGTTGGAGAGTGACCGAACTTGCGACGATGGGCCGGGTCCCCTGTGGAGCGCGGTCTTCGACGCGTCGTTCCTCATCGCACAGTCCCAGTGTCACTCAGTGTCGCGGTTTGGTTGGGGCGACCTCACCCCGAAGCACACGGAGTTTGACGTCGCCGAAGCTCTGTCTGCGCTGACCCTCGCTCCGGTCACCGATGCACGGCTGTTCGACGCCCTTCAGCGCTCGGTCGATGCGGCGATGTACTGGCAGGAGCCCGACGGCGACGACCTGCTCTGCGCCATTCCGCAGGTCAGCCAGGCACTGATCAGGGTCGCGCGGCATGCGGCCTCTGCGCCTATCCCCGGCTGGTGGAGCGAGCCTGTGGCCCGCGACGATCAATGGGAAGTCGCCTGGGCTGAGGCACCCCTCCAGCAGGACGGCGAGCTCCTGACCTGGCGCGAGGAGGTCGTCAGGGCCGAAGTCGAGGCGCGCGTCAACCTGCCTGCCGACATCACGGCCAACGCTAGCGGCTGCTGGTGGTCGCGCCCGCCGCACTGGCTAACCAGCAGCACCCGCACCACGTCAGACGGGGTTCCCGTCGGAATGCGGCTGGTCGAGGATGGCCTTGGCTGGTCGGAGGCCACCGTGCACAAGCTCGCCGTCCCCGACCATGCTCGGGTGTATGAGGTCGACACCCCGGATGCCTGGGCCAGGTTGTGTCGCGACTTTCCGCTGGAGGTGACCGCGCAGCATCGCCACGACTGGTACCGCACCACCAGGAGGGACGGCGACTGGGTCATCCCCGACTGGTCGGCGGTCGCTGGGAGCTGGTCGGGCATACACCTCACCGTCGCTGCCTACGTGGAAGCGGCGACGACCGCGATCCCGGTGACCGGGCGACTCTCCAGCGTCATCGCGGGATGCGACCCGGACACCACGTGGTGGTTCCCTGGAGTCGTCACCCGTACCGGCGAACAGCGCCCCATCGCGCTTCCCGCAGATTGAGACAGGCCGCGCCGGAGAGGCAGGACGCAGTCAGTCGTCGACTTCCACCTTCAGGACCTCACCGGTGGTGGCGTCCACGTAGATCTCGACGCGACCCCCGGCCTCCGCGCGGACCAGCACCTCCCACACGAGCGTGCCGCGTTCCGTGTCCAGGTCCAGCTCTATGACCTCGCCAGGAGTGTTGCCCAACGCGATCCCGATCGCCTCCGTGGCGCTGATCTGAGGCGCGGTCGACTGGGTCAAGCTCAGGCGGGTGTCGCGGGTGCGCGTCACCTCGCCACTCTGGGCGTCGATCGTCAGTTCGACCCCGGTGCCGTCCTCACGAATCACCGTCACCTCCCAGGCGCGCCGCTCGGCGTCGATCTCCACCACGGCGCCGGGCGAATGCGCAAGAGCTGCCTCGATGGCGCGGGTGGCGTCGAGAGGACCCTCGGGGACGGCGGTCGCCGACGCTTCGTCGGTGGGGGTCGGCGTGCCTTCGGTCGTAGCTGTCGGTGTGCTCTCTGCTGACGGCGAGCCAATCGGGGCAGTCACGCTCGGCGATGTGCCGGTCGGGGAAACCTCAGGTGATGACGGCGTCGAGCAGGCCGTCGGTAGCAGCAGGGCCGCGGCCGCCAAAGAGGTCAGGGCGAGGCTGCTGGGTCGGGTGGTGGGCATTGGGTCCTCCCAGGGCGTCGTCGCGAATTGGGGCGTGCAGCATCGACTGGGTCAGGTTTGCTGCTCTACGGGTTGAGCGAGCAGTCGGCGGACCCCGGCCCGGGCGAGCATCAACACGAGGATCAGGGCCGTTACCGACCAGAAGCCGCCGAGTTTGACGGATTCCCCGAAGAAGAATGCGACCAGTTCCAGGACCACGAACTTGCTTCCAACCAGCGTAAGCCACAGCAACAAGGCTGAGGTCACCTTGCCGAAGGCCGTGGTGGAAGCCTTCATCCTGACCTTGATGCGGTCCTTGATCGCGACGACGACTTCCAGGACGGCCTTCAGCAGCACCGACGTCAGAAGTGACATGGTGAAGGTCTCGGTGATCACCAGCGGTAGGTACTCAGCGGCCAGGTTGAGGACCACTACGTAGACGAACACATCCACCACGTCCGCGGCTGAAGGTCGCCGGTTCCGCTTCTGCTCTGTAGGCATGGTGAAGGTTAACGCCTATCAGGAACGGCTGTCGACGTCAGCCCTCAGCGCACAGTTGGGAGGACCTCAACCCTCGGGCCGGTCACCTTCCCCGAAAATCGACCAGTGGTCGATTCTGATCGGTCTGGGCACGAGGATCGGCCACTGCTCTGGTCACGGCGTGCGTCTGGTGAGCGGTAGGCGGGCTTCCGCCGTCGGCGTTGTCCGAGAATCGACCAGTGGTCGATTCTGCTCCGTCTGGGAGGCAGGATCGGCCACTGCATTGCCATCCGGCCGAGGGGCGCGGCGTCGACGTGTGGGCGTTGGCCGATTCTTCAGGCAAGAGGGGTCAGAAGTGACCAGTGGTCGATTTTGGTCCGTCTGGGCGCGAGAATTGGCCACTGCCTAAGGTGGTACGCCGGGCCGGTACCGCGGCGGATCGGCCATTGGCCGGTCTGAAGCGTCTGGCCCTTCGACATATCGTGGGGTTCCCCCGGGCATCCTGAGCGGGCTCGTCTGTCGGGGGTGCCGTCTCGTCAGTCAGAACACGGCCCTTGGGTCCGACGTGTGCACAAATCTCTCTATACGTGGAGGCAGGTGCCATATGGGGTCGCCTCGACGTATAGAGAGGACTAGGCACGCCACGTCGGGTGACGCGGACTTGGCCGTGACCGAGGTTCGTGTTGTTACCAGCGGTGTTCGACGGTTACCAGCGGTATTGCTGGTCACCTGCTGTATACCGCTGGTGTCGCGCCATACTGCTGGTGTCGACGTCGTATCGCTGGTGTCGAGGTGTTGCGGTCACTGCGGTTTGCGTTGTTACCAGCGATGTTCGACGGTTACCAGCGGTATTGCTGGTCACCTGCTGTATACCGCTGGTGTCGCGCGCTATTGCTGGTGTCGGCGTCGTATCGCTGGTGTCGCGCGCTATTGCTGGTGTCGGCATCGTATCGCTGGTGTCGCGCCATATCGCTGGCGACGGCGACCTTTCCCTGGTGACGCGACCCCGAGACCCTACAGATCCAACCCCAGATCCAGGACAGGCGCCGAGTGCGTCAACGCGCCGACGGCGAGGAAGTCGACCCCCGTCTCGGCGACCTCGCGAGCCCGGTCCAACGTCAACCCGCCACTGGCCTCCGTCCGGACCCCCGCCGCGCGGCAGAGGCCGACAGCGGTGACGGTGTCTGCCGTCGTGAAGTTGTCCAACAGCACCAGATCTGCGCCCACCGAGATCGCCTCGGCGACCTGGGCAAGCGTGTCGCACTCGACCTCGACGGCGACCTCGGGCGCGTGCTGCCGGACGGCCTGGTAGGCGGCGGCGACCGAGCCGGCCGCGGCGACGTGGTTGTCCTTGATCAACGCGGCATCCCCAAGGGCCATGCGGTGGTTCACCCCGCCGCCGCAGACGACGGCGTACTTCTGTAGCGACCTAAGTCCTGGCACCGTCTT
Source organism: Tessaracoccus bendigoensis DSM 12906 (assembly GCF_900141915.1). Lineage (GTDB taxonomy): Bacteria > Actinomycetota > Actinomycetes > Propionibacteriales > Propionibacteriaceae > Arachnia > Arachnia bendigoensis. The sequence goes on from NZ_FQZG01000004.1 coordinate 32,039, forward strand.
GCGGGAGTCACGCACCCTCGCGTCCGTCCCGGAGATCGCCTCGGCCCAGAGCGCGGTCTGCGTCGCCACCCCGGACAGCTGCCCCAGGAAGTTCAGCAGGGTCCGCTCAGCCGTCAGCAGCGTCCGCAGCGGCCCCGAGATCTCGAGGACGGCGTCGTCGGGGGAGACCCGGGACCCGTCCTTGGCAAGCACCTTCGTCGTCACCTCTACCCGTCGGGAGTCGGCGACCTGCCGCAACACCTCAATCGCCACCGGCACCCCTGCGATCGTCCCGGCCTCCCGGGCGACGACGAGCGCGGTGCCGACGGCGTCGGCCGGGACCGTCGCCTCCGTCGTGACGTCGGGGCCGAGGCGCAGGTCTTCGTAGAGAGCCAGGGTGACGAGGCGTCGCATCTCGTCGGTGGAGACGGCTTCGAAGGGGTCGGTCATGCCGCGGTCCTTTCGGTGGGGGTGGGAACGGCGTCGGTCAGTGAGACGCTGCCGGAGGCGTCGAGGCCGACCGCGATCCGACGCACCCAGCCGACGTGGCTCTCGGGATGGTCGAGGCGACGGTGGCAGCCCCGCGACTCGGTGCGGGCTGCGGCCGCTGCCGCGAGCGCGACGGCGCAGAGGTGGAGGTTGGTGGCCGTGAGGGTCTCGTCCGCGATCGGTTCGCCGCCGCCCGGCAGGCTCGCCAGGAGCGCCGACAACTGGCCCAGGCCGTGGGCGGACCGCTCAACGAACGCGTGCCGCTGCATCGCCTGCTTGAGGCCAGCGACGGCGCCGCTCGAGATGGTCGCGGTGGCGGGCCGATCAACAGGCAGCCCCGGGCGCGGCAGCGGTCCCTCGGTAAGCAACCGGCCGACCCTGTCACCGGCGACCAGGGCCTCCGTCAACGAGTTCGAGGCCAGTCGGTTCGCGCCCTGCACCCCGGTTGCCGCCACCTCGCCGACGGCGAACAGGCCAGGTACCGAGGTGCGGCCGTCGAGGCTGGCCGCGACTCCACCACACGAGTAATGCGCCGCGGGGTGGATAGGGATTGGGGAGCCGATCGGGTCGACGCCGCGCCCCCGGCAGAGCTTCAGGATGCCCGGGAAGCGTTCCTCCCAGACGGCCGCCCCGAATGCGGTCGCATCCAGGAAGGCGTACGGTTCCCCGGTCTCGCCCAGGTGCGCCATGATCGCGGCCGACACGACGTCGCGCGGCGCGAGGTCGGCCAGAGGGTGTCGGCCCGCCATGATCCTGGTGCCCAAACCGTCTACGAGGAAGGCGCCCTCGCCACGGACGGCCTCGCTGATCAGCACCCCGCGCTCGGTGGCGGCGTCGTCGGCAAGCACGGTCGGGTGGAACTGCATGAACTCGACGTCGCGGGCCACGGCCCCTGCCCGCAGCGCCGCGGCGAGGCCGTCTCCGGTGGCTCCTGTCGGGTTGCTGGTCACGGGCCACAACTGCCCGATCCCGCCGCTGGCAAGCACGACGGCGTCGGCCAACAGGTCGGAGATCGCCCCATCGGCGTGCAGGAGTCGCACCCCGCAGGCACGCCCATTGGCGTCCGTCAGGATGTCGACCAGCCGGGTGTCCTCTCGGACAGTCGTGTTCGACCCTTCAAGCCCGCTTCGGAGCGCTTCCCACAGCGTGCGCTCCACCTCCGCGCCGGAGGAGTCGCCGTCGGCGTGGATGATGCGCCTGGCGCTGTGCCCGCCCTCCAGATGCAGGTCCAGTTCCCCGGACGGGGCGAGGTCGAAGCGTGCCCCCAGTGCGATGAGACGGCGGATCGCGCCCGGCGCGGAGGCGACCAGGTCGCGCACGGCGGCTTCGTCGCAAAGCCCCGCACCAGCGGTGAGGGTGTCGGCGACATGGGCTTCAAGCGTGTCGGCGTCGTCCCAGACGGCGGCCAGGCCACCCTGCGCCCAGTCGGTGGCCGAATCGGTGACCCGACCCCTGGTAACCGCCACACAGTCGACGCCCGCGGCGGCAAGGTGAAGCAGCGCGGACAGGCCGGCTGCCCCGGTGCCGACGACGACGACCCCGGTGTGCCCGGTGGCCACGGGAGCCTCGGTGACGAGCCTCATTCCCCACCGCCCGGGTTGCCGATGGCCACCATCTTCTCCACCGCCTTGCGTGCCGCGGCCGCGATGTCCGGGGGCACGTCGACCTCGTACTCGCTGGTCAGCGCGGGCTCACCGAGGCAGGCCTCGATCTTCTCCGGCGTCGTCAGCTTCATGTAAGGGCAGGCCGCGCGCGGGTTGACGGCCTCGAACACGGTCGACGGGTTGGCCCGCCGCAGCTGGTGCAACATGCCGATCTCGGTGGCGACCAGCACCTTCGATGACATCTCCCGCCTCGCGGCCTCCAACATCCCGCCGGTCGACAGGATGTGGGTTCGCTCTTCGGGCAACTGCCCGCTGCCTGCCAGCCACAGCGCGCTCGTGGTGCAGCCGCATTCGGGGTGCACGTACAGGTCTGCGTCAGGGTTGGCGCCGACGGCGTCGATCAGATTGGACGGCGAGATGTCGGCGTGCACGTGGCACTCACCCAGCCACACCTGGATGTTCTTGCGGCCAGTGACACGACGCACGTGCGCGCCGAGGAACTGGTCGGGCAGGAACAGGATCTCGCGGTCCTCGGGGATGGAACGCACCACCTCGACCGCGTTGCTGCTGGTGCAGCAGATGTCGGTGAGCGCCTTGACCTCGGCGGTCGTGTTGACATAACTGACGACGACGGCTTCAGGGAACTGGCGCTTCCACTCGAGAAGCTGCCCGGCGTCGATGGTGTCGGCGAGCGAGCATCCAGCGGCCTGATCGGGAATCAGCACGCGCTTCTCGGGGGAGAGGATCTTGGCCGTCTCGGCCATGAAGTGGACCCCCGCGAAGACGATCGTGGAGGCGCCCGACGATGCGGCGATCCGAGACAGTGCCAGGGAGTCGCCGACGTGGTGCGCGACGTCCTGGATGATCGGCGCCTGGTAGTTGTGCGCCAGGATCACGGCGTCGCGCTCGACGGCGAGCGCGTGGACGCGCGTCTGCCACTCTGCGATGTCGGTAGGGCCCCACAGGGCCGAGTCCTGCATGACGGTCATCTATCGCTCCTCGCGGTTATCGCCTCTCAGGCGGAAACTTGGTCAAGGGTAACATTCAGGCATGACGAGAGACCAAATCCGGGACGCCGACGGGGTCGCGCTCTACCGGCATGAGGCCATCGCCGCGGTCCTTCAGGTGCGTCGCGTCGACGACGTCGAGCGGCTGACCGTGCTGCTGTCGCGTCGCCGTGACGAGCCGTTCGCCGGGCTGTTCGCGTTGCCCAGCGGAGCCGTCGAGACCGGAGAGGCGCTCGACGCCGCAGTCCTGCGGCACCTGGCGGCCAAGGTCGATGTCTCAGGGGTGACACACCTGGAGCAGCTCGGCACCCGCTCCGACCCTGGCAGGGACCCGGCCCAGCGCACCATCGCGACGAGCTACCTGGGGCTCGTGCCCACCTCAAGTGACCCGGCACTGCCCGAACGGGCCCGCTGGGAGCCGGTCGACGCCCTCCCCGCGTTGGCCTTCGACCACGGCATCGTCGTGGCCGAGGCGGTGGAGCGGCTACGGGCCAAGCTCAGCTACACGAATCTCGGCTTCGCGCTGATGCCGACCGAGTTCACCATCGCCGAGTTGCGCGAGGTCTACGTCGCGGCGCTCGGCCACGATGTCGCCCCGACCAACCTGCAGAGGGTGCTCACCCGGCGAGGGCAGTTGGTGCCCACCGGCGAGCTGAGCAGGGCCGGTACCCGGGGAGGGCGCCCGGCCCGGAGGTTCCGGTTCGCCGAGGCGAGCCTGATCGTGACCGACCCATTCGCCGTGCTGCGGCCCGAAGGCTAGCCGGCCCGTCCGATTATGGAACCAAACGCACCGATCATGCCTCCCAGGCGTTGCCCCGCCCCCTTCCGCTGGTGGACTGAATCCAGATAAACGACTGGATGCGGGAGTGAGCCCGGTGGATGTCCGGTCAACGCACTGGAGCGATCGGCTTGAAAGTCAAAGACGGTCCAACTCCGGCGCCGCGGGTGAGATCCCGCGGTGTGTGCACTGGTTCTGTACAGAGAGGTACTTGGTCGATGCTAGACATCAACATGGCGGACGTGGTGGCAGTGGTCAACTCGGTCTTGCCGCAGCTGATCACGATCGGGGTGGTGCTGCTGCTGGCGATTATCGCCACCATCGCGGTGCGGAAGCGCCCACGGCCCACACGGAAGTTCTTCCGCGCTCAAACCTGGATCGCAGCGCTGCTGGTAGCCGCGATCGCGGTCACCACGATGCTCTACGGCGGGCTGCGTAACATGCTCGACCTGGCCTCGGGTGCCGGCGTTCTCAGCCAGGAATGCGCCGACGCGGCCACCGAACTCGGCCAACAGGTCGCCGACGAAGGCATGGTGCTCCTGAAGAACGAGGCAGGCACCTTGCCGCTGGCGGCCACCACCAAGCTGAACGTGTTCGGTTGGGGTTCGACGAACCCCGTCTACGGCGGCACCGGTTCTGGCTCGCTCTCGGCAGACAGTGAACTGACCTCGCTGCTCGACGGACTGCACCACGCAGGGCTGGAGACGAATGACGAGCTTTCGCAGTTCTACACCGACTACCGGGCCGACCGTCCCGAGGTCGGCATGTTCGCCGCAGACTGGACACTGCCGGAGCCGCCGGCAAGCACCTACCCGGAGGAACTCCTCACCGGGGTGCGTGACTACTCCGACACCTCGGTGGTCACGATCGCACGCACCGGCGGTGAAGGCTTCGACCTGCCGCAGGACGTCAACGGTGAGGTGGCCGACACCGGGCAGTTCAGCTTCACGGAGAACTCCACCGAGTACAACGACTTCGCCGACGGCGAAGGGCTGCTGGAGCTGACCCGCTCCGAGAAGGACATGCTCGACCTGGCCAAGCAGAACTCCGACACCGTCGTCGTCGTCTACAACGGCGCCAACGCGATGGAACTCGGTGACCTGGCCGACGACCCAGACGTGGACGCCATCATCTGGGCGCTCCCTCCAGGCCAGGTGGGCTTCGATGCGCTCGGGCGGATCATCGTCGGTGACGTCAACCCCTCGGCCAAGACGCCCGACACCTTCGTCCGCGACCTCAGCGCGACGGCGACGTCGAACAACTTCGGCTCCTTCAACTACACCAACATGGACGAGTTCAAGCAGCTGTCCCCCTTCGGGACGGACCTGGAGACCGTTCCGGCCTTCGTCAACTACGTGGAGGGCATCTACGTCGGATACCGCTATTGGGAGACCGCGGCGGCTGAAGGGGTCGTCGACTACGACGCCGCGGTGCTCTACCCGTTCGGCTACGGATTGTCCTACACCTCCTTCGCGCAGGAAATGGGGCAGGTCAGCTACGCCGACGGCACCGTCTCGTTCGACGTCGTGGTGACCAACACGGGCGACGTTGCGGGCAAGGATGTGGCCCAGGTCTACTTCACCCCGCCGTATACCAACGGTGGCATCGAGAAGGCAGCGGTCAACATGGTCGACTACGCCAAGACGGAGATCCTCGAGCCCGGAGCGTCCCAGACCCTGAGCTTCGAGTTCAGCGACGAGGAACTGGCCTCCTATGACGCACAGGACGCCGAGGCCTACGTCCTGGAAGCCGGCGACTATGACATCTCGCTGCGCTCCGATTCCCACACAGTCATCGACACCGAAACGATCAGCGTGGCCGACACCGTGACCTACGACAGTGCGGACAACACGCACGGCGGCGACCAGATCGTGGCGACCAACCAGTTCGGAGCTGCTCTGGGTGAGGACATCACCTACCTGTCACGTGCAGACGGCTTCGCCAACCGCGAGCAGGCGCTCGCGGCACCGACCTCCTTCGAGATGTCGGATACGTTGAAGGCGCAGTTCGTCGCCAACGACACCTTCGATCCGACCGAGTTCAACAACGACTCCGACGAGATGCCCACAACCGGCGCCGACAACGGCCTGGTGCTGGGGGACCTCGCCGACGCCGACTATGACGACCCGCGCTGGGACGACCTGCTCGACCAGATGACCTTCCAGGAGATGGACAACCTCATCGCCAACGGCGGCTACAAGACCACCGCGGTGAACTCCGTCGGGAAGATCCTGACGGTTGACGTCGACGGTCCGGCTGCACTGAACAACAACTTCACCGGCGTCGGCTCGATCGGGTTGCCAGTGAGCGTCGCGGTGGCAGCGTCCTTCAACAAGGACCTGGCACACCACTTCGGCACGGTCATCGGCGAGATGGCCCACGACATGGAGGTTGCTGGCTGGTACGCCCCCGCGATGAACATCCACCGCAGCGCCTACGCTGGCCGAAACTTCGAGTACTTCTCCGAGGACCCGGTGCTTTCCGGCAACCAGGCCGCTCAGGAAGTCGTCGGCGCGAGGGAACTGGGTGTCTACGCGTTCATCAAGCACTTCGCATTGAACGATCAGGAGACCAACCGCACCAACATGCTAACCACCTGGTCTGATGAGCAGGCCATCCGCGAGATCTACCTCCGCCCGTTTGAGATCGCCGTCAAGGACGGCGGCGCCCAGGCCGTCATGAGCGCGTTCAACTACGTCGGCCCCGTCTATGCTGGCGCGACACCGGAACTGTTGAACACCGTACTCCGAGACGAGTGGGGATTCCGCGGAATGGTTCTCACCGACTACTTCGGTGGGTACGGCTACCAGAACGCCGACCAGATCATCCGGGCCGGTGGCGACCTGATGCTGGCCACCGTCGACATGGGCGTCAACCACCTCCAGGACGACTCGGCCACGTCGGTGATCGCCGCGCGGCAGGCGTCGAAGAACATCCTGTTCACCGTCGCGAACTCCTGGATCTACGCCGATGGCCAGCCGGAGTCGACACCGGCGACGTGGGAGTACATCGCCTGGAGCGCCCTGGCGGTGTTGGGGCTTGGCGTGATCGCACTTGAGGTCGTGACCATCCGGCGCTTCCAGCGCAGGCGTGCCGAAGCCGCCGATCAAACGGTCGCTCAGGCTGAGTAGAAGCCTCCTTCCAAGAGATGGGGCGTCGCGCAAGCGGCGCCCCACCTTGGCGTCACGGACCTGTACCGTATCCATGACCCGGAATGAGAGGACGAGTCGTCGTGGATCTGCTGGTTGTGGGCTCCGGATTGTTCGGATTGACCATCGCGGAACGGGCCGCGGCGGAGCTCGGTCTGAGGGTGGGAGTAGTCGAGTCCCGTCAGCACGTCGGGGGTAACGCCTGGAGCAGCATCGACCGCGACACCGGAATCGAGGAGCACCGCTACGGCGCGCACATCTTCCACACCTCCAACGAGAAGGTGTGGGGCTACGTCAACCGGTTCACGAGTTTCACCGACTACACACACCACGTGTACGCCAGGCACCGCGGCGAGGTTTACCCGCTGCCCATCAACCTCGCCACGATCAACCAGTTCTTCCACACCTCGCTTGGGCCGGGCGAGGCACGGGCCATGATCGAAGCCCAGGCCGATCTGGGCTCGGACGCGAACCCGGGCAACCTCGAGGACAAGGCCATCTCTCTGATCGGCCGACCCCTCTACGAGGCCTTCATCCGGGGCTACACCGCAAAACAATGGCAGACCGACCCCCGCCAGCTGCCCGCCGAGATCATCACCCGGCTTCCGGTGCGCTACACCTACGACAACCGGTACTTCAACGACACGCATCAGGGGATGCCAACGCAAGGCTACGGAGCCTGGCTCGAACGCATGGCGACCCATCCCCTGATCGACGTGCATCTGGGCGTCGACTTCCTCGATCCGAACCAGCCCCTCAGCCGGTCTGCGGCCGTGGGGCAGGTACCTGTCGTCTACACCGGCCCGATCGACCGGTACTTCGATCACCGATTCGGTCGACTCGGATGGCGGACGGTGGAGTTCGAACGGCAGGTCCTGCCGGTCGACGACCATCAAGGCACGGCGGTGATCAACTACTGCGACGAGGATGTAGCGCATACGCGGGTGCTGGAGTTCAAACACTTCCACCCGGAACGTCGGCATCGAAACGACTGCACGCTCATCGCGCGGGAGTTCTCGCGCTTCGCCGGTGCCGACGACGAGGCCTACTACCCCGTGAACACACCCGGCGACCGGCAGATGCTTGACCGCTATCGGGAAGCGGCCGACAAGGAGAGCCGTGTGCTGTTCGGCGGACGCCTCGGTACCTACCAGTACCTCGACATGCACATGGCCATCGGATCCGCGCTCAGCCGGTTCGACAACGTAATACGGGGATGGTTCGCATGAGCCTTCGGCCGTGCCGATAGGGTTCCGCTACGGAGGGGCAATGTTTCGGATCGGCATCGTTGACGACCAGCAGGAGAGCAGGGGCCTGCTGAGGTCCTACCTCGCACGCTATTCGGCCGAGAACGCGACCGAGGTCATGGTGGAGGAGTTCGCCGACGGCTCGGAATTGACCGCCGCCTACGTACCGCGCTTCGACATCATCTTCCTGGACGTCCAGATGGCGAACTTGGACGGGTTCGCCACGGCCCGGCTGATCCGGGAGATCGATCCGTTGGTCATTTTGATCTTCGTCACGAACATGGCCCAGTTCGCCATCAATGGATACGAAGTGGATGCCCTGAGCTACCTGCTCAAGCCGGTGCCCTACTTCGCGTTCTCGCAGGAACTCAAGCGCTCGCTGGAACGGCTCGTGCGGTCGCGGGACGAGTACATGGTTCTGCCGGTTGACGGGGAACTGATCCGGCTGGCACTGGCGGAGGTCGTCTACGTGGAAAGCGACAAGCACCGGCTCGTGTTCCACACCCGGGACGCCGACCTGATGATGACAGGAACGCTGAAGGAGTTGGCCGTCAAGCTTGAGCCGAAGGGCTTCTTCCGGTCCAACAGCTACCTCCTGGTCAACCTCCGTCACGTCGAGGGCTTCGGCCAGAGCGAGTCGCGCCACGTCGACGGAATCCACCTGCCGGTCAGCCGTTCAAGGAAGAAGGCCTTCCTTGAGGCCTTGACCCACTACTACGGGCAGAACCCCAAGTGACAGACGTTCTGCCTGACATCCCTCGGGCGGTGACCGGGCTGGCGGAATGGCTGGCCTGCGTTGTCTACCTGCTGGCGCTTCCCCGACGGTTCGGACCCTTCGGCACGGCTGCCCTGTTTGCCGCTGGGTTCGTGACCCTCACCGTCATCCAGCTCCTGGCCGGCGCGCTGCCGCTGCAGTTCTGGATGCCGGGGATGGCCTTGGCCGCCCTCGGTATGGGGGCCTTCATCGCCGGGGTGGCAAAGCTCGGGCCACGTGACGTCGCCTATGTGACGGCCCGTGCCTTCGTGCTGGCCGAACTGGTCGCATCGCTGGAGTGGCAACTCCACTCCTACTATTTCCATCCGACGCCGGGGGTCTCGTCTCCACCCGCCGTCGCGACTCTGGTCGTGGCCTACTGCATCGTCTTCGGCGGCGCATACCTACTCGAGCGCCGACACTTCGACGGGGCGCCCCCTGCGATCGGCTGGCGGACGTTGAGCATCGCGTTCGCGATGGTGGCGATCACCTTCTCGCTCAGCAACCTCAGCTTTCTGACCCCGAACACGCCGTTCAGTGGGACCGTCTCGATGCAGGTCTTCTACATCCGCACGCTCGTCGACCTCGCCGGTTACATCGCCCTGTACGCGCAGCACGAGCAGTTGCGCACGCAGCGGGCGGATCTCGAATTGGCAGCCATGGATGCCATGCTGCGGACGCAGCACGATCAGTATCTGGCCGCGAAGCGCGACATTGAGCAGGTCAGCCGGGCATCGCACGACCTCAAACACCAGTTGACGGTGATCCGTGCCGAACTTGATCCAGCGCGTCGAGACTCCCACCTCGACGCGCTGGAGGAGTCGTTGAACCAGTTCGGAGCGGCCTTCGACACGGGCAACCCGGTGCTTGACGCCATCCTCACTTCGAAGGCGCGCTACTGCCAGACAAGGGGCATCAACTTCACCTGCGTCGCCGATGGCAGGTCGCTTGGTTTTGTCGAGACCATGGACCTGGCCAACATCGCAGGCAATGCGCTCGACAATGCGATCGAATCGGTCATGAGGTTGCCGGATAAGGAGCAGTGGCTGATCCGGGTCGCCATCCATGATCAGGGTGGGTTCGTGGTGTTGCGGTTCGAGAACTACTTCGACGGCGAACTCCGCTACGCCGATGGCCAGATCGCGACCCGCAAAGCGGGCGATGGCCACGGGTTGGGCCTCAAGAGCATCCGGAACGCCGCCGAGAAATACGGGGGGAAGGCGACGGTGACCCATGAGGGCAACTGGTTCGGCCTGACGGTGCTGATGCCGGTCAGTTGAACCCGATCGCGAGCCTCGCCATCCGGTAGGCGGCCACCGAGACCCTGCGCCCCGCCCGACCGGGCAGGTTCACCAGCCGGCCGATGCTACTGCGTCGAAGTTGATGATGGGCCGAGGCGTGCGTGAATCGCAGTTCTTGCCAGAGGTCGCGCTTGAGGCGCAGGTGCTCGGGTTCCCCGGCCCGGATCAACATGATCGACGAGATGGCGCACACCAGCCCCAGGTAGTGCACCTGGTAGCGGTGCAGGGCCTCCGGCGTGGTCCCACTGGGTGGGAGGGCCTGGATCATGAGGTGGTTGACCTTGAGTTGCTGGTCGAGCCTGCCGAGCATCACGGCCTCGTTGACCGACTGATCGAGACGACCGATGTGGTATCGGTACAGGTCGACATCCAGGTACCGCATCCGGGTCACGTAGGGAAGCGGGACAAACGCGTACAGGTTGTCGACATAGAACGTGTGTTCCGGGAGCCGTAGACCCGACTCACGCAGCACCTCGGTGCGGTAGGTGAGCGCGTGCATCAACAACCCCTGATCCGCGCGGAACCGACCAACATCCTGCCAGCCGAACTCGCGCCCGACCGGTAGCGTCGTGCGGTAGCGCATGGCGTGGCGTCGGCGTTTGCCTTCTTTCTCATAGACGAAGTTGGTCACGACCAGGTCGAGGCGCTGCTGCCCCCGAAGGGTTTCCAGGAGTGCGGCCAGCGCACTCCGGTCCACCCAGTCGTCGCTGTCGATCACCTTGAAGTAGTTGCCGGTGGCCGCATCCAGCCCCGCGTTGACGGCCGAGCCGTGCCCCCCATTGGGCTTGCTGACCACACGGAGGCCCGGGTGCCTGTCCGCGTAGTCGCCCGCGATCTTGGCCGTCGCATCCTTGGAGCCGTCGTCGACGACGATCACCTCCAGGTCGTCGTCGAGCGGCAGCATGGAATCCAGGCAGCGCCTCAGGTAGTCCTCAGAGTTGTAGCTCGGAACCACCAAAGTCAGGGTCTTCACTTGGCAACGCCCTTCATGCCTTCTCGCCGTCTTGCGAATCCTCAGTAGACGCTACCGGATCTTCGCGGAAGATGACCTTCAAAATCGGGTAGAAGACCCAGAAGGAGATGATCGCGTTGATGATCATGGTGCAGACGTCGGCGACGGTCTCTCCGGTCCTGCCCCATCCGAGCGTGTCCATGAAGAAGGCGTAGACGGGGGCCTTGTAGAAGCCTTGGGCGGCCGCCGCGACCAGGGTGATGACGACGTAGGCGATCAGGTACCAGAAGGCGGCTCGCCCGATGCTGGAGTTTGACTTGAAGGTGATGTTGCGCTGCGCGAAGAAGTTGATCACCTGGGCGATCAGGATCGCCAGCTGCACCGCGAGGAAGTAGGCGAGACCCCCGCCGCCCTCTGGGAGCGCACCCGCGGCGTAGTCGAAGATGAAGTACTGCGACCCGTCGACGTTGGAACCGATGGGCCACACCTGGAAGTTGGTGTCGATCAGGGCGGTGTTGGCGAAGATGGCGCGGAAGACCGGCATGATCACGATCTGCAGCACCGTCACACCGTTGCTCACGATGAAGAACATGAGGAACCGCGACAGTTCCGGGTGGCGTTCGCTGAAGCTACCCCAGAGGGTGCGGATTCGGGTGAGCATTGTGGGTTTGCTTTCTGTGGTCATCAGTGTTGGCCTTCGAGTTGGCGGGTGAGGTTCTTGACGGTGCGGCGGTTGCGGCGGAAGCCGCCGAGCACCATCCGCAGTCCGCGGAGGTGGTGGCCGTTGGCCAACGTGACGATCCCGTCGACCATCTCGTCGTTGATAGTGCCGCCCGTCATCTTGCCGATGGCGCGAAACGGCATGTTGTAGAGGAAGGCGATGTTCAGGTCGGGTTCGCCCTTGGCCTCGCTGCGGCGACGCATCAGATCAAGCACCCAGTGGGCGACGCGCCCCAGCGGGCTCTTGGCGTGGCGCAGATCGCCGAGTGGATCGTTGCGGTCCAGTTCTGCAGGGAGCGCGTCCTGGGGGACAGTGACGCCGAGCCAGTCGCTGAATTCGGCGTCCGTCAGTCCACGCAGCATCGCAGAACGTAGCTGATCGGGATCGACCGTCGCGGAGATGCTCTCCCCGGCCACGTTCAGCTCGCCGGAGAGCCGCAGGTCCTGTGCGCTGGCGGCGATGATCACCTGACGCGTTCCCGCTTCGGTGATCCAACTGCCGGTCTCAGCATCGAAATGCCGCCAGGTGTAGCGGTCGAATGCGATCTCGACCCGGCGAGACTCGCCGGGCTCGAGGTGGACCTTCGCGAAACCCTTCAGCTCCTTCTCGGGACGGACGATCGCGCTGCCCGGGGTCGACACGTACAACTGCGCGATCTCGGCGCCTGCGACGGTGCCGGTGTTGGTGATGGTGAACTCGGCGCCCTCGTCGGAGAGCTGAAGATCTGAGTAGCTGAACGTCGTATAGCTGAGACCGAAGCCGAACGGATACCTGACGCCTCGCCTGCTCGCGTCCGAGTACCGGTAGCCGATGAACAGGCCCTCCCGGTAGATGCTCGGCCGACCGTCGGCGGGGAAGCGTCCGAAGGTGGCAGTGTCGGTCAAGGCCATCGGGTGCGTCTCGGCCAACTTCCCGGAGGGGTTGACCTCACCGGTCAGGACCCGGACGGCGGCCTCGGCGCCGGCCTGACCCGACAGGTAGCCGTGCAGGATGGCGCGCGTCTGGTCCGCCCATTCCATGTCGACGACCGAGCCGGCACTCAGGACCACCGCGATGTTCTGGTTGACCGCCGCCAGTGCCCGCACCAGTGAGAGTTGTGCCTCCGGCAGGAAGATGTGACGGCGGTCGACCCCCTCGGACTCGCTGACCTCGTCGAGGCCCAGATACAAGACGATGACATCGGACTTGCGGGCCAGAGCGACAGCCTCGCGCTGCAGGGCCTCGTCGGTCTCGCTGTGGCGCCGGTAGCCCTGTGCATACCCGACCAGATCGATTCCGCTGGCCTCAATGACATCCTTGGCGTTGCTGACGCGCGTCGGGTTCACCGCGGATGAGCCGGCCCCCTGGTAGCGGGGGGTGGCGGCCATATCGCCGATCAGGGCCACCTTGGCGCCGGGGGCCAACGGTAGGAAGTCGTCTTCGTTCCGCAGCAGGACCATGGCCTGCTCAGCGGCCTTGCGGGCGAGCGCATGGTGGGCATCGAAGTCGATCTGTGGCTTGGGGTTGGAACGTGCTTCAAGAGCCAGTCGAACCACCTCAGCCGCGCGCTGCGTCAGGGCAGCCTCGTCGAGCCGTCCCTGCTGCACCGCGTCGACCAACTGGCGCACCGAGTCGAGCCCGGGGGCCGGCATCTCCAGGTTTGCGCCCGCTGCGATGGCGGATGCAGCGTCGTTGCTACCGCCCCAGTCGCTGATCACCACGCCGTCGAAACCCCAATCGTCACGCAGGATCTCGGTGAGCAGGTGGCGATTCTCGTGTGCGTACGTGCCATTGACCATGTTGTACGAAGTCATCAGGGCCTTTGGTGAGGCCTCTCTTACGACGATCTCGAACGCGGTCAGGTAAAGCTCGCGAAGCGTCCGCTCGTCGACGACGGAGTCGGATGCCATGCGCCTGAGCTCCTGGCTGTTTGCGGCGAAGTGCTTCGGTGTCGCCGCCACCCCCTCAGCCTGGATGCCGCGTACAAACGCGGCGGCCAGCTTTCCGCTCTGGTACGGATCCTCGGAGAAGTACTCGAAGTTTCGGCCGCCCAGCGGGCTGCGCTTCAAGTTGAGGCCGGGGCCGAGAAGGACGTCGACGTCCAGAGCCCGCGCCTCCCGGCCGAGGGCGTGGCCCACCTCATCGGCCAGTTCCACGTCCCAGCTGCACGCGATGGTGGCCGAGGTCGGGAAGCAGGTTGCTTTCACCGACGCGTTGAGCCCCAGGTGATCGCCGGCGCCCAGCTGCTTGCGGATGCCGTGCGGACCGTCCGCCATGAAGAAGGACGCTACCCCGCGTCGCGGAAGGTCGCGTGACTCCCAGACATTCTTGCCGCTGAGCAGAGCGGCCTTCTCCAACAGGGTCCAGTTCTCGATCATCGAGCATCTCCAGTGATGTGCAAGTTGGCCGCGTTGCCGCAGCGGTGATGAATACAAGTCGACCATGGACGGGCCCGCAACTCGGGGGAGCCTGCACAAGTGGCACGTTCGACGGCACAATCCGTCGTTGACGGACCCATATCGCGCATGGGGGTTGACGCGAAGCCGAGCCTCCTCTAATCTACAACCAAATGGTTGTAGATACTGGTTCTCTGACAGGCATCACCGACGACGAGGTCGACCGGATCTTCCGGGCGCTCGCCGACGCGACGAGGCGCGACATCCTCCGTCGCACCCTGGCGGGAGAGGTGAGCGTCTCAAACCTGGCCGCCGACTACGACATGAGCTTCGCGGCCGTGCAGAAGCACGTCTCGGTTCTGGAAGGAGCTGGTCTTGTGACGAAGACCCCGTCCGGCCGTGAGCGGAGGGTCCGGGCCAACCCCGAGACCATCCGCAAGGCCCAGCACCTGCTCGACCACTTCGCGCGGCTGTGGGTCGGCCGCATCACCCGGCTCGACGACCTGCTCGCCGAGGACAACAGGTAAGGAAACACCATGCCCATCACCTCCGTCACCCAGGACCCCGAAGCCCTGACGCTCACCGTCGTCGCAGATTTCGCGGTGCCTGTGCGTCGCCTCTGGGACGCATATGTCGACCCACGCCAGATCGAGCGCTTCTGGGGTCCGCCTGGCTGGCCGGCGACCTTCACTCGCCACGATGTCGCCGTCGGTGGCCGGTCCAACTATGCGATGCACGGGCCCGAGGGCGAGAAGTCCTGCGGCTACTGGGAGTTCCTGGCCGTCGACGAATGCGTGGGGTTCGAGGTCCTCGACGGTTTCGCCGATGAGGAAGGCAACCCGAATCACGCGATGCCGACCATCCGGATGGAGTTCGCCTTCGAACCAACCGACGGCGGGTCCCGGATGGTCACGACCAGCCACTTCGCATCGCTGGAGGAGCTGGAGAAGCTCGTCGGGATGGGCATGGTCGAGGGCATGCGGGCCGCCATGGGCCAGATCGACGACGTGCTGGCCGACCTGGCCTCGTTCGCGGCGGGCAACGGCACCGAGGTCGCCCTGCTCGGCGACACCCAGGCCAGGATCACGCGCATCATCCGCGGCACCGTGCAGCAGGTCTGGAGGGCGCACCACGAGCCTGAACTCCTGCGCCGCTGGATGCTCGGCCCAGACGGGTGGACCATGCCCGTGTGCGAGGTGGCCACGGCGGTGGGGGAGAGCTACCGCTACGAGTGGGAGAACCAGGACTCCGGTGAACGGTTCGGTTTCACCGGGCTGCTGCTGGAGTCGCTGGCGCCGGTGCGGGCCGTGACCACCGAGGCGATGATCGGCATGGAGGGCCCGGCCGTCGTCAATGAGTTGACGCTGACCCCCCTGGAGGTCGGGACCCTCCTGAGCCTGGTTTGCACCTATCCCGATGCTTCGACCCGCGAGCTGATCCTCGGCACTGGCATGGCCGATGGCATGGAGACGAGCTATGCGCGGCTGGAGCGGGAGGTTCTGGGCGCGCGCTGAGGCGGAGATCAGCCGATCTTGAGCTCTCCCATCTCATCCCAGCCGACGCCGTCAACCTTGCGGGAGACGATCTTCGGGGTTGCGACGAGCAGCGGGCGCATGGTGTCGAGCCCGGCGGCGAAGTGTTCCGAGCTGACGTGCGCCCCTGCGGCGCCGTCATCGGCGAAGGCCTCGACCAGGACATATTCGGTGGGGTCCTCGATGCTGCGGGACCAGTCGAACCAGAGGTTCCCCGGCTCTGCGCGGGTGGCCGCTGTGAACTCGGCCGTGCTCTCCGGAAACGTGTCGGCGAACTCGGGCTTTACCTGGAATTTCACGACGATGAAGTGCATGACACCCACCCTAACGGGGCACGGATAGGCTGGCGCGATGGACGAACGCGACGAATATCTCTGGCTCGAGGACGTCGAGGGTGAGGCGGCGCTCGACTGGGTCCGGGCCCGGAACGCCGAATCCGAGGCCCAACTCGCCGACACCGTGGAGTTCGCCCGGCTGGAGGCCGAGCTATTGGCCATCTACGACTCCGACCGGCAGCTTCCCATGATCGGAAAGCACGGCAAGTGGTACTACAACTTCTGGCGTGACGCCGACCATCCGCGGGGCATTTGGCGGCGCACGACCCTCGACGAGTACCGTCTGGCGGAGCCCACCTGGCAAACCGTGCTCGACCTGGATGCGCTCAACGAGGCCGAGGGTGAGAACTGGGTCTGGCACGGAGCGGAGTTCCTGCGGCCAGAGGCGCCGCGGGTGCTGGTCGCGCTTTCCCGGGGAGGTGCCGACGCCGACGTCACCCGCGAGTTCGACGTCGAGGCCTGCGCGTTCGTTGAGGATGGATTCGTCCGGCCCGAGTCGAAGGGCAGCCTCACCTGGCGGGATCAGGACTCGGTGTTCCTGGTCGCCGACCTCGGGCCCGGCACCGTCAACCGGGCCGGCTATGCCCGAACGGCCCGGATCTGGCGCCGCGGCACCCCGATGAGCGAGGCGACCGTGGTCTTCGAAGGGCCGGAAGACAACGCCGGTTATGGCATCTTCGCCGGCCGCGACCGGACGCCGGGTTTCATCCGCGACCTGCTGGTCCATTACCTCGACAGCCGTGACGCCGTCCTCTACATCGGCGACGCCGCCGACCGCCTCGTCCGCGTCGACGTGCCGGACTCGGCCGTCAAACACGTCCACCGCGAGTGGTTGGTCGTCGAACTGCGCGATGAGTGGAGCGTCGGCGACCAGACACATCCGGCGGGCTCGCTGTTGGTGACCGACCTCGACGACTTCCTCGCAGGCGGGCGCGACCTCGCCGTCCTGTTCACCCCGACGGAGACCTCCGCGCTGGCAGAGGTCACCTTCACCCGCAACCACATGCTGCTCAACGTCCTCACCGACGTCGTCAGCTCGCTCACCGTCGCCACCCATGTCGACGGGGACTGGCAGACGAGACCACTGGACGGCGTCCCCGAACTTGGCACCCTGCACGCAGGGGCGGTCGACGACGAGACCTCCGACGAGATCTGGCTGGTCGTCACCGACTACCTGACGCCCACGTCGCTGCTCCTCAGTGACCTCTCGGGCGACGATCCCCCGGAGCTCATCAAGGCCGAGCCCGCCGCATTCGACGCTACCGGTCTCAGCGCCCGACAGCGGTTCGCCACCTCCGACGATGGGACCCGGGTGCCCTATTTCCTCATCGGGCCCGCCGACCTGGAGCCCGACGGGTCCCACCCGACGCTGCTGTACGGCTACGGCGGCTTCGAGATCTCGCTCACCCCCGCCTACGCCGCCGCAGTAGGGAAGGGATGGCTCGAACGGGGCGGGGTCTACGCGGTCGCCAACATCCGAGGCGGCGGGGAGTATGGCCCCCGATGGCACCAGGCGGCGCTTCGGGAAAACCGGCACCGCGCCTACGAGGACTTCGAGGCGGTCGCCCGCGACCTGATCGATACCGGCATCACCTCGCCGACCCATCTCGCCATCCGTGGTGGCAGTAACGGTGGCCTGCTGACCGGCAACATGCTGGTGCGCACCCCCGAGCTATTCGGCGCGGTCGTCATCCAGGTTCCGCTGCTGGACATGCGCCGCTACACCCACCTCCTCGCGGGAGCGTCCTGGATGGGGGAGTACGGCGACCCCGACGTCGAATCGGACTGGAAGTTCATCCGGACCTTCTCCCCTTACCACCTCATCGACGCTGCGCGTGGCTACCCGCCGACGCTGCTGCTCACCTCGACGCGCGACGACCGCGTCCACCCCGGCCATGCGCGCAAGATGATGGCCGCGCTCGCTGAGGCGGGCAAGGAAGTGTCCTACTTCGAGAACATCGAGGGTGGGCATGGCGGCGCGGCCGACAACCGGCAAAGGGCACACATGGACGCCATCTGGCTAGGGTTCCTGTGGAGGCACTTGGGGTAGTTCGGGAACACTCAGCAACCTGTTGCCGACAGGCAGGGCCAAGAGCCGACGCGGTTGATGTCCACACCGCTACCCTGTCCGACATGAAACAGAAGTGGCTGGCCTACGCGCTCGTCGTGTTGGCCGCGCTAGGAGCTTTGAGCGTCTCGCTCACCGGGGAAGACGGCTTCAACGTCGCCCCCGCCGTCCTCGGGGTCGTCATCGGGGCGACCCTGCTGTTCGGGAGAAGACCCTGGTGGGCTTGGTCGGCGATAGGTGCGGCCGCTGCTACCGCGTTGGTTGCGCTGCTGCTGCGCGGCAGTGACGGATGGTACCTGCTGCCATCGGCCTTCCTGGCCGCGGTCGCCGGGCTGTTCGACCTGACGGCACCGAAGAGGGAGGCATCCTGATGGCTTTTCGTAGGCCCCACTTCGACAAGACGAACAAGGAACCGGCCTCCCGCGTCTTCCGTTTCCTCGCCCACCTTGCGCGTAACCTCGTCCCGTTCATTGCCCGCACCAGCTGGTCCGGCGGCGAGCACATCCCCCGGGAGGGTGGCGCCATCGTGGTAGCCAACCACATCTCCAATTTCGATCCGATCACACTGGGCGAGTTCCTCATCTGGCAGGGCCGCTGGCCGAGGTTCCTCGGCAAGGCCGACATCTGGAAGGTGCCTGTGCTGGGGTGGGTCGCCAGGAAGTGCGGCCAGATCCCGGTCTACCGCGGCACCGACCGGGCGGGGGAAAGCCTCGTGCATGCGAGGGAAGCGCTGGAGGCCGGCAACCTCGTGGCCATCTATCCCGAGGGCACCATCACCGCAGATCCGGACGGCTGGCCCATGAGCGGTAGAAGGGGCGCGGCGCAACTTGCACTCACGACCGGCGCGCCCGTGATTCCCGTCGTCCAAAATGGCGCCGATCAGGTGCTCGGCGGAAAGAAGATCGAAGTCAGGCGGTTGTTCGGGAGACGCAAGGACATCACGATCGTCGCCGGGCCTCCGATCGACCTCTCCCGGTTCGCCGGGCAGGAGCCGACGAAGGAACTGCTCGACTCGGTGACGACCCTGCTGCTCGACACACTCACCTCCATGCGGGCTACGCTCATCGGGGAACCAGCACCCGAGGGTCGCTACGACATGCGGCAGGGTCGACGACTACCGATCACCAGACGCGACCAGTAGCGCTTGGGCCACGGGTGAGGGGAGCGCACCAGCGCAATGCGCGTGCCCGATAGGGGATGCGGCTCCGCCGAAGGGTAGAGTGCCTGCCCGGTGGGTGTCTCAAACCCGCCGGAAATGCTTTGGAGGAAGTAGTGAGCGATCGTACCCACGTCGCACTGATCTTCGGTGGCCAGTCTTCGGAGCACGGTATCTCGTGCCTGACGGCGTCCTCGGTGCTGAACGCCATCGACAAGGAACGCTACGACGTCGTTGGCGTCGGCATCTCCAAGTCGGGCCGGTGGTCGCAGGTCCCGCTCGAGACGATCGCCAACTACGAGATCGTCGACGGCGTCCCTCCCCACGTGGAGGAGGCGGACAACGAAGCCGTCTGGATGGTCGGGAAGAACGGCTGCGAGGTCGCCACCCGCACCGGCGAGACACTCGTCGACATCAACGGCGTAGATGTGGCCTTCGCTCTCCTCCACGGCCCCTACGGCGAGGACGGCACCATCCAGGGCATGTTCGAGATGATGGGAATCCGTTACGTCGGTAGTGGTGTCACCGCCTCGGCGGTCGGCATGGACAAGCACTTCATGAAGATCGCCTTCGAAGCGGCCGGGCTGCCCGTCTACCCGTATGTGGCCGCATCGGCCCTCCGGCTCGTTCAGGAGCGCGATGCGGTCATCGCCGAGATCAACGAGTTGACCTACCCCCTGTTCGTCAAGCCGGCCCGTGGCGGCTCTTCCATCGGCATCTCGCGCGTGGCTGATCCGTCCGAATTGGATGCCGCCATCACCGAGGCGCAGCGTTACGACCCGAAGATCGTCGTAGAGCAGGGCTTCGTCGGCGCGCGGGAATTGGAATGCGCGGTCCTCGGCAATCCGGACGCCCCACTTGGTTGCGACGCGTCCGTGATCGGTGAGATCCGGGTCCAGGCCGACGACGGGTTCTACGACTACCAGGCGAAGTACTTCGATGAGGACGGCGCCGCGCTCGACGCACCGGCCGACATCCCGGCCGAAATCTCCGAACGGTTGCGTGAGCTGGCCAAGCGGTCGTATGCCGCGGTCGACGCCGAGGGGCTCGTGCGTGCCGACTTCTTCGTCGACGGCGACGAGATCTACATCAATGAGGTCAACACCATGCCTGGCTTCACAAGGATCTCGATGTTCCCGACGCTGTTCCAGGAATCCGGCATGAGTTACGCCGACCTGGTGGGCCGCCTGATCGAATTGGCCCTCGAACGACCGGTCGGGCTCCGCTGACGTGTCGGGCGAGTTCGAGCTGATCGACCGGATCACCGCCGACCTCGAGGTGCGCGACGATGTCCTGCTCCCGGTCGGCGACGACGCAGCCGTGTTGCGGCTCTCGGGCGACACCGTCGTAACCACGGACATGCTGATCGAAAACGTCCACTTCAAACGCCAGTGGTCCCCGGCGCGCGCCGTCGGGCGCAAGGCGGTTGCCGTCAACGTCTCCGACGTCGAGTCGATGGGCGCGAGGCCGAGTTCGGTCGTCGTCGCGCTCGCCTTCCCGAAGGACCTCGACCAAGCGTGGGTCGCCGAGTTCGAGGAAGGTGTGAAGGAGGAATGCGCCACGGCAGGGGTCAGCCTCGTCGGGGGCGACCTCAGCAGCGCCGCCATCATCGCGGTGTGCGTAACGGCCATCGGCGACCTTGAGGGCCGACGCCCGGTCACCCGCTCCGGCGCCAACGCCGGCGAGGTCGTCGCGGTGTGCGGCAGGCTCGGTTGGTCGGCGGGTGGGCTCGCCGTCCTGCAGAGGGGCTTCCGCTCACCCAAGGAACTGGTCGCAGAGCACCTGACCCCAACCGTGCCCTACGGACAGGGCGCGCTCGCATCCGCTGCCGGGGCCACCTCCATGCTCGACATCTCCGACGGGCTGCTCGCCGACCTCGGCCACCTCGTGGAACGCTCGGACGTGGGCATCGACGTCGAAACCGCCAGGGTTGAGATCCCGGAAGGGGTCGAGCGGGTGGCGGCGGCCACCGGCAAACCTGCGTTGGGCTTCGTTTTGGCTGGCGGGGAGGATCACGCCCTAGCCGCGACCTTCCGCAACGAGGCCGTCGTGCCCGCCGGTTGGACGGTGGTCGGCTCGGTCAACGATTCAGGCAAGGTGACGGTCGACGGCGTCGCCTGGGAGGGGTCGACGGGCTGGGATCACTTCGGCTGACGATCATGCCGCAGCCACCTACCCCTGCCGGTCCGAGGCTGGCATTTCCGGCGACGTCGGCGTGGAAAGTAGGCCAGTTCGTGGCCGTGGGTTAGCGTTTACCCCATGGCGTCCCGCGGAACTTCCTCCTCAGCGCGGAACACCAGCACTTCGACGCGTTCAAAGGGCACGTCCAGCGCTGCACGTTCCAGCAACAATAAACCTGCCCAGAAGTCGACCTCCTCGAAGTCGTCGGCGGCCTCGAAGCGCGCCCCGGCCAAGAGCAGCACCACCACGCAGACGAAGGTGATGCCGAAGCAGGGCCCAGGAATCGGATCGGCGATCCTCAAGGGTGTCGGCGTCGCGGTCATGGGGCTCGCCCACGGCGTCGGGTGGGTGGCCCGCAGCTTCGGCGGCGCCGCGCGGGATGTCGATCCCAAGCACCGCCGCGACGGCTGGGGCCTACTGCTCCTGATCCTCGGCATCGTCGTCGCTGCCAGGTTCTGGTTCGCCCTCCCCGGTCCGGTAGGCAACGCCCTGGACGTAGCCGTCACCACGGTGTTCGGCTCCCTGTCGATCGTCGTGCCCGCCGTGCTGCTGTACGGCTCCTGGCGGGTGCTGCGCCACCCGGGCGAAGTCGAAAAGGCGCCAAGGACCGGCCTCGGCTGGACCCTGATCACTTTGGGGGTTCTCGGTCTGGTCCACATCGCACGGGGGCTCCCCGCGCCGACGGACATGGCAGCCGTGCGGGTCGCAGGAGGGGTGCTCGGCTACGTCAGCTCCAGCATCCTGACGGATCTACTGACGCGGTGGGTGTCCGTGCCCGTCCTGATCCTCGTCACCCTGTTGGGGGTGTTCATCGTGATCGGGCGGCCGCTTCGGGACATCCTCGGGGGAATGAAGGTCGCCCTCGGAACTCTGGTCGAAAAGGACGAGGCCCCCGCGGAGAAGCTCAAGCTAGGTGTCGCCGTCCCATATGACACGCCGCTGATCGAAGACGAACCGGTCGACTACTTCGGCGGCGAGGAATCCGACGACGACCTGCTCCCGGCCACGATGACGGTCGACCCTGACCCGGAACCGGCGTCCAGGACCCGCCCCGCGGCCGGATTGCCGAAGGACGAACCGCGCGACCTGGAACCTCCACAGCACACCACGCCGCCACCTCGTGCCGAACAGTTGCAGCTCAGCGGCGACATCGCCTACCTCCTGCCGGACGAGCAGGCACTGAAGCCGGGGACCAGGCCGAAGTCCCGCACCGAGGCCTCCGACAAGGTCGTGCGCCAACTCGCCGCGGTCCTCACCGAGTTCGAGATCGACGCGCACGTCACCGGCTACACCAGGGGTCCGACTGTGACGAGGTACGAGGTCGAGCTCGGCTCGGCGATCAAGGTCAGCAAGGTCACGGGCCTCGCGGACAACATCGCCTACGCCGTCGGCTCAAACGAGATCCGGATCCTCACCCCGATCCCCGGCAAGTCCGCCATCGGCATCGAGATCCCCAACCTCGACAAGGAGGTCGTCAGCCTCGGCGACGTGCTGCGCTCTAACAAGGCCAGGAACGACCACCACCCGATGACCGTCGGCCTCGGGAAGGACGTCGAGGGCGGGTTCGTGTGCGCGAACATGGCCAAGATGCCCCACCTGCTGGTCGCGGGCGCTACCGGCTCCGGCAAATCCAGCTTCATCAACTCGTTGATCACCTCGATCATGATGCGCGCCACCCCGGAGGAGGTGCGCCTCCTCCTGGTCGACCCCAAGCGGGTCGAACTGAACCAGTACGAGGGCATCCCGCACCTCGTCACGCCCATCATCACCAGCCCGAAGAAGGCCGCGGAGGCCCTCGCCTGGGTGGTGCGCGAGATGGACATGCGCTACGACGACCTCGCCGCGTTCGGGTTCCGTCACGTCGACGACTTCAACAAGGCGGTGCGGGCTGGGCAGGTCAAGCTGCCGGAGGGGTCCGAACGGGTCCTGAGCCCGTACCCGTACCTGCTGGTCGTGGTCGACGAGTTGGCCGACCTGATGATGGTCGCCCCACGCGACGTCGAGGAGTCGGTGGTGCGGATCACGCAGCTCGCGCGCGCCGCGGGTATCCACCTGGTGCTGGCAACCCAACGTCCGTCGACCGACGTCGTCACCGGGCTGATCAAGGCCAACGTCCCTTCCCGCCTGGCATTCGCCACCTCGTCGATGACCGACTCAAGGGTCATCCTCGACCAGCCGGGAGCCGAGAAGCTCGTCGGCAAGGGCGACGGGTTGTTCCTCCCGATGGGGGCCAGCAAGCCGATCCGTGTGCAGGGTGCCTGGGTCAACGAGTCCGAGATCCGAGAGATCGTCGAGTTCATCAGCGGGCAGCTCCAGCCCAACTACCGCGAAGACGTCGCGATGGTCGGCGCCGCGGAGAAGAAGGTCGTCGACGACATCGGAGACGATCTCGAACTCGTACTCGACGCCTGTCGCCTCGTCGTGGAGTTGCAACTCGGCTCCACATCGATGCTGCAGCGCAAGCTGCGGGTGGGGTTCGCCAAGGCCGGGCGGCTCATGGACATCCTGGAGAGCAGGGGAGTGGTTGGCCCGTCGGAAGGCTCGAAGGCGCGCGAAGTGCTCGTCAAACCAGACGATCTGGACGGGGTGCTGATGAACCTCGCCAACGGCTGAGCCATAATAGGTTCGATGTCCAGCCCGCTCCGCTCAGTCCATATCGCATCGCTTGGATGCGCGCGCAACGACGTCGACTCGGAGGAGTTGGCCGCCCGGCTGGAATTGGGCGGTTTCACCCTGGTCGAGGATGCTGGCGAGGCCGAGACCGTCGTGGTCAACACTTGCGGGTTCGTGGAGCAGGCGAAGAAGGATTCGATCGACACGCTGCTCGCTGCCGCGGACCTCAAAGATGCGGGCACCGTCAGGTCCGTCGTGGCCGTCGGCTGCATGGCCGAGCGCTACGGCGTCGAGCTGGCCTCTTCGTTGCCTGAGGCGGACGCGGTGCTCGGGTTCGACGCATACGCAGACATCGCCGAACGGCTGCGTTCGATCCTCGAAGGAGAGCAGCAGATCTCGCATGTGCCGAGGGATCGCCGCAAGCTTCTTCCCCTCACCCCGTCGGCCCGCCCGGCCGCCGCGGTCGCCGTCGCGACGCCGGGCCACTCGCCGCTGCCGGAGGGTCTGGCTCCGCTCAGCGGACCACCGACCCTGCGGCGCAGGCTGGCCAGTGGGCCGTCAGCGTCGCTGAAGATCGCCTCGGGCTGTGACCGGCGCTGCGCCTTCTGCGCGATCCCTGCGTTCCGTGGGAGCTACCTCTCGCGGCCGATCGAGGAGTTGGAAGCCGAAGCCCGCTGGCTGGTCGAGGATGGCGTCAGGGAACTGTTCCTGGTCTCGGAGAACACCTCGTCGTATGGCAAGGATCTGGGAACCGGGCACCGACTGGAGCGACTGCTCGGGCGGTTGGCCGGAATCGACGGGCTGGAGTGGATCCGCGTCAGCTACCTCCAACCGGCCGAGATCAGGCCATCGCTGATCGACGCCATGCTCGGCACCGAGAAGGTCGTGCCCTACTTCGACCTGAGCTTCCAGCACGCTTCGCCGTCGGTGCTGCGCGCGATGCGCCGCTTCGGCGACCCCGACAGTTTCCTTTCGCTGATCGGTCAGATCCGGTCCAAGTCGCCTGAAGCAGGGATCCGCAGCAACGTGATCGCAGGGTTCCCGGGCGAGACCGACGCGGATGTCGAATGCCTGCGCCAGTTCATCATCGACGCCGACCTCGACATGCTAGGGGTGTTCGGCTACTCCGATGAGGAGGGCACCGAGGGCGCCACTCTTCCGGGGCACCTGGCCGCCGAGGAGATCGAGGAGCGTCGCGCCATGTTGGCCGATGTGGCTATCGAGGTGTGCGAATCGCGCGCCTCAGAGCGCATCGGCGAGGAAGTCGTGGTGCTCGTCGAGGAGGCCGACGGGATCGGTCGGGCCATGCATCAGGCGCCCGAGACCGACGGCAACACCACTCTTGACGGGCCTGCTGAAGTAGGCTCGCTCATCCCCGCCCGGGTGATCGATTCGGACGGTATCGACCTGATCGCGGAGGCGAAATGAGCGACGATAAACCCAGCAACTGGAACGTCCCGAACATCCTGACCGTGATCCGCATGGTCATGGTGCCGATCTACGTGATGTTGCTGTTCCTCGGCCCGGACCAGTTCTCGTGGCGTATCGCCGCAACGCTGGTGTTCACCGCCGCGATGCTCACCGATCTGGCCGACGGTCACATCGCCCGCAAGTACAACCTGGTCACGGACTTCGGCAAGCTCTGGGACCCAATCGCCGACAAGTCGCTCACCGGCGCGGCGTTCATCTCGCTCAGCATCCTGGGCGAACTTCCTTGGGCGTTCACCATCATCATCCTGCTGCGCGAATGGGGCATCACCTGGGTGCGTGAGAGGTTGAAGAAGTACGGCACCGTGATGGCGGCAAACAAGGGTGGAAAGGCCAAGACCTTGACCCAGACGTTCGCGCTCATCCTGTTCAACCTGAACCTGAGCTTCCTCCCCGGGCCGCTCGGGGTCATCGCCTGGGTGCTGATGTGGGCCGCGCTGATCCTGACGGTGGTCACCGGCATCGACTATCTGCGTCAAGCGTGGCGGATTCGCCGTGATTCAATCGCCGACAAGCAAGGCCCGGTAGCCTGACGGGCAACGACCACCCCGGCTGGAGGACGCCGTGACACTCGCTGAAGAGCTGATCAGGAAGATGGCGGGGCGGTCACTGACCCTGTCGACATGTGAATCGCTCACCGGCGGAGGGATCGGTGCGGCTCTGACCTCCGTCCCAGGAGCGTCCGCGGTGTTCCGGGGTGCCCTCGTCACCTACGCACGAGACCTCAAAGCATCGTTGGCAGGAGTCGACGAGGAACTGATCGCGCACGAGGGCGTCGTCAACGAACTCACTGCCCTCCAGATGGCCCTGGGTGCCCAGACCGCCTGCGGTTCGGACTGGGCGGTGTCCACCACCGGTGTAGCCGGGCCCACTGAGACGGACGGCGCCAAGGTCGGCACTGTCTGGTTCGCCGTGGTCGGGCCGCGGATCGGTACGTTCGAGGGGGCGAAGTACACAGAACTCAAGGAGTTCCAGGGAGATCGCGAGCAGATCCGGCACGCCGCCATCGACCATTCCTTCGAGATGCTGCTGCGGGTCCTCTAGCCTCCTCTGGCCTGCTCCGACCAGCTGTTGTACTCGGGCTTGGAATCTTTCGCTCAAGGGGGAACAATTCGGACCAGAACTTGGTTACAACAACCGATGGCGGGCAGTCGGTCCGCCAAAAGGTAGGTACACCATGAAGACGATTCTGATCCGTAAGGTGATGGGTGAGACGCTCCGGGAACTCCGGATCGCCGCAGGCATGACGCTGCGTGAGGTCTCCATGGCTAGCATGGTTTCGCTCGGGTATCTGTCCGAGATCGAACGCGGCCACAAGGAAGCCTCTAGCGAGGTCCTCTTCGCAGTCGCGTCGGCCTTGGGCGTGTCCCTGTCCGATTTGATGGTCGCCGTGAGCGGGAAGTTGGCCGTCCTCGAGACGGCGCGTCTCCCGAAGGTGGCAGCGGCCGCATAGCGGCCGTGATTCAGTCTCCGACGAAGCCAAGCACCTCGCGAGAGGTGCGGCGCCCGCGGGGTGTCGTCTCACCGAGGCGCGCCGCCTCCACCACGTGGACCTCGATACCTGCGTCACGGAAACCCTGGAGTTCCTCCTCCGGGGCCCCGGAGTCGGTTACGAGCACCTGAAAATCGGTCAGCCCTGCCATCTTGGCAAGGGTCCGGTGTCCGATCTTGCTCGAATCGACCGCGACGATCACGGTCTGCGCGCGATCGATCATCGCGTAGTTCGTCCTGGCTTCGATCTCGTCGTGCGTCGTGAGGCCCCCGGAGACGCTCACCCCGTCGGCACCGATCACTGCAGTGCCCACATTGACCAGTTTCATGGTCGATTCGGCGAGCGAGCCGACCAGTTCAAGCGAGTTTGAGCGCAGCACGCCACCTGC
Source organism: Tessaracoccus bendigoensis DSM 12906 (assembly GCF_900141915.1). Lineage (GTDB taxonomy): Bacteria > Actinomycetota > Actinomycetes > Propionibacteriales > Propionibacteriaceae > Arachnia > Arachnia bendigoensis. The sequence continues at coordinate 59,648 of NZ_FQZG01000004.1, forward strand.
GATCAGCACTCGGGCCTGGCCCTGTTCAGCCGCCTCAAGGCCAATGCTGAGCGAGTTGGTGATGATGGTGAGGTCGCTACGGCTGCGAAGAACCCGAAGCACCTCAGCGGTAGTGGTGCCGCCGGTGAGCCCTATTGCATGCTTGCCCTGCGGGATCAGAGTCGCGACTTTGCGCGCTATCCGACGCTTGGACTCCTGGTTCCGGCCGTCCCTGAGGCGCACCGGCAATTCGCGATTGCCCTTCACCGGACGGGCACCTCCGTGCGTGCGCTCCAGAAGCCCTTGTGAGGCAAGCAGGGCAACGTCGCGTCGGATCGTGGCAGCTGAGGCATCGAGCGCGTCTGCCAGGTAGGACAGCGGCAACTGTCCCTGCTCGGTGAGAAGCGCCAGCAGCGCTACCATCCGGTCTGACCTCTTGTGGGACGGCGTTCCGGGCGCATTCATCCGGTTGGGCTCCTTCGCACCTGTGGCTCAGTTGTGAGCAGTATGCGCACAACGACTGAGCGTAAGTGTACTAAACCTGAGTGCCTGTGCGCACAAAGTGATCGCTCACGCGAGCATCTGAACTGCGCGAAACTGGACGATGGACTCAGGGAGTAGGGTGTCCGGGTGCGTGAGGTTGAGTTGTGGCAGCGGTTGAACTCCGTGCTGCCCGGAGGCTATGCGGCGTCCTGGGCCGACCAGGTCGTGATGGAGGAGCTCGGCAGTCGCACCGTCCGGGAGGCTCTGGCGGCGGGGATACCTTGCAAGCGCGTCTGGCGCGCGGTCTGGGCTCAACTCGAACTCCCCGCGAATCTGCGCTGAGACGTCGGCGTGTCGAGTTCCATTCGAACGGATGTTCGGTAGGATGATGGTTAGTTGTCCACAGGTTAGAGACTCGGTGCAAGATTGTCTGAGCTCCTTCCTACAGTGATTGTCGACGACACCAACTGGCCCACCCGGGTCAGCCCGAGGAAGGAAACCCCATGGCCGTTGCAGACCGGAACAAGGCGCTCGAGGCAGCGCTCGCGCAGATTGAAAAGGCCCATGGCAAGGGCTCAGTGATGCGGCTGGGTGAGGAATCCCGCCAGCCGATGGATGTCATCCCCACCGGTTCGGTGGCGCTGGATGTTGCACTCGGGGTCGGTGGCCTGCCGCGCGGCAGGGTCGTGGAGATCTACGGGCCGGAGTCGAGCGGTAAGACAACGGTTGCGCTGCACGCGGTTGCCAATGCACAGCGCGACGGCGGCATCTGCGCCTTCATCGACGCGGAGCATGCGCTCGATCCCGATTACGCCCACAAGTTGGGCGTCAACACGGACGAACTGTTGGTGTCACAGCCAGACAACGGCGAACAGGCGTTGGAGATTGCCGACACGCTCGTGCGTTCCGGCGCGTTGACCCTTGTCGTGATCGACTCCGTGGCCGCCCTGACACCCCGTGCCGAGATCGAAGGCGAGATGGGCGACTCGCATGTGGGGCTCCAGGCCCGCCTGATGAGCCAGGCGCTGCGGAAGATGACGGGCGCGCTGAAAACGACCAACACCACAGCCATCTTCATCAACCAGTTGCGCGAGAAGATCGGCGTGATGTTCGGCAGCCCCGAGACCACGACCGGTGGTCGCGCGCTAAAGTTTTACTCCTCGGTCCGCCTCGACGTGCGCCGGATCGAGACGCTCAAGGACGGCACCGACATGGTCGGCAACCGGACAAGGGTGAAGGTGGTCAAGAACAAGGTCGCCCCACCGTTCAAGCAGGCCGAGTTCGACATCATCTACGGCGAGGGGATCTCCCGCGAGGGCAGCCTGATCGACATGGGTGTCGATGCCGGCATCATCCGTAAGGCTGGTGCCTGGTTCACCTACGAGTCCGACCAGCTGGGTCAGGGCAAGGAGAACGCCCGCAACTTCCTCCGCAACAACCCCGATGTGGCCGACGAGATCGAGCGGCGCATCCGCCTGCATCTCGGCGTGGACAAGGCCGACGTTCCAGACGGGGTCAACCCGGAGACCGGTGAAGTTGACTTCTGACCAGCCGACCGAGGAGCGGGCCACCCAACTGGAGGTGGCCCGTCGGATCGCACTGGACCAACTCGCGGTCCGGCAGCGCTCGTCGAAGGAACTGCGCGACGCACTCGCGAAACGCAACGTGCCCGAAGATGTCGCGGAGGAGATCCTGCAGCGATTCACGGCGGTGGGGCTGCTCGACGACGCGGCCTTCGCACAGGCTCTCACCCAGTCCCGGTGCCGAAACGGAATGCGTGGCAAGGCCCGGATCCGTCAGGAACTGAGGGAGAAGGGGGTCGACAGGGAGACCGCCGAGGAGGCAGTGGCGCAACTGGCACCTGAAGACGAGTATGAAGCGGCCCTGGCACTGGCACGTCGGCGGGCAGTCGCTATGGCCAGGTTGGAGCCCCATGTCATGAGGAGGCGACTCGCCGGTCAGTTGGCACGCAGGGGGTTCTCGGGAAGCGTCGTCGGATCGGTGATCGCGGTTGTCACAGACGCCGACCCGGTTGAGTTTTCCACAGGTGAGCAATAGGCTCGGTGGTCAAGGTCACAGAACCCCGCATGAACTGACGGCCAGCCCCCGCTGGCCGGTTGAACCGATATTTCTCCAAGCGGCGCTTGCGCCGAATGAAAATCAGTAGCCCGTCGGCGCTCGCCGAGAGCCGATTCGGTCACCCGCCCCCGGTGGTGGGTCGCCGCCGTCGCCAGTGCGTATCCCTGTGTCCGGAACAATCCGACAGGAGGAGAAGCGCATGCCCGAACTTGGTTGGCTGCTGGCGGGCGTAGCGCTGGTGTGTGCCATCGTTCTCGCGCTGCTCCTGGCCCGGATCTCTCGGGCGGTGCGCGCCGAGCGGGCCAACCTGGGTGAGCGGTTAGCCAAGGAGCGTTCCGAGATCAGGGCCTCTGTTCAGGAGAGCGCGGACCTGCTGCGTGCCGACGCAGAACGAGCCCTTGAAGAGGCCCGGAGCCGGGCCCGGGACCTGGTGGATGCCGCCGAGCAACGACGTGCCGACGTCGAGTCTGGATTGTCGGCCAAGCGTGCCGAACTGAGGGAGGAGCGCGGTGCGCTTGAGCGCAGGGAATCACGGTTGCAGGATCGCGAGGACCGCATCTCCGTCGACACGCAGGCTCTGGCGACCCGTTCCGAGCGTGTCGAGGCTCAGCGCCTGCACGTGAGAGCCGGACGGGAGCAACTCGTGGCAGACCAGGAGCGCGTCGCCTCGGAACTGCAGCGGGTCGCTGGCCTCTCCGTCGAGGAAGCCAAGCACGAGATCCTCGCGGATGCGGAGCGCCAGGCTAAGTTGTCCGCCACGGCGATCGCGCGCGAGATTGAGGCGACCGCCAGGCGAGAGGCCGACCGGTTGGCGCGCTCGATCATCGTCACCGCCATCCAGCGCGTCGCATCCGAGCAGACCAACGAGTCCGTGGTGAGCACCGTCCATCTTCCCAGTGACGAGATGAAGGGGCGGATCATCGGGCGCGAGGGCCGAAACATCCGGGCTTTCGAGCAGATCACTGGGGTCAACATCCTGATCGACGACACCCCTGAGTCCGTGTTGCTGAGCAGCTTCGACCCGGTAAGGCGCGAGACGGCAAGGCTCACCCTGGTTGACCTAGTGGCCGACGGCCGCATCCATCCGGCTCGGATCGAAGAGGTCTACGACCGGAGCCAGCGTCAGATGGGGGAGCGGATCGTCCGCGCCGCCGAGGATGCGCTCACCGAGGTCGGCATCGTCGACCTGCATCCGGACCTGATCCCGATCCTCGGGTCGCTGGCCTACCGGACCTCCTACGGGCAGAACGTGCTGCGGCACCTGGTCGAGAGCGCGCACCTTGCCGGGGTCATGGCGGCGGAACTCGGGCTGGAGGTCACGGTCGTCAAGCGGGCCGCGTTCCTGCACGACATCGGAAAGGCTCTGACCCACGAGGTGGAGGGGCCACACGCCCTCATCGGAGCCGAACTCCTACGCAAGCACGGTGAGCATGAGGACGTGGTGCACGCCGTGGAGGCGCACCACAATGAAGTGGAGCCGCACACCGTGGAAGCGGTGCTGGTGCAGGCAGCCGACGCCATCTCGGGGTCCCGGCCCGGCGCCAGGCGCGAGTCGCTCGAGGCTTATGTGGAGCGGATGGAGAACCTGGAACACATCGCCACGGCCCACGACGGGGTCATGCGTGCGTACGCGATGCAGGCGGGGCGTGAGGTCCGGGTGATGGTCGCCCCCGAGGCGATCGACGACGCGGCGGCCCAGGTGCTGGCCCGCGACATCGCCCAAGAGGTCGAGAAGAACCTCAGCTACCCGGGGCAGATCCGCATCACCGTGGTGCGGGAATCACGGGCGACCGAGACCGCGCATTAGCTGACGCGGATTCCCCAGACGGAGCGGCTGCGCTCACCCGGTTCCAGGACGATGACCGAGTCGTGGGTCGGGCCCTCGTTGAAGGCATCCGGGCCACAGGTCATCGGTTCGATCGCCATAGCATCGCGGGTGGGCGTGGTGAACACCTGCGCCCATGGCAAGGTCTCGTCAGCCCAGAAAACCACCTTGTGGACTGGGGTTTCGAGCGTGATCTCCCAGTCGCCGATCGGGTCGACGAAGGCGGTGTCGAAAACTGTCGCTCCCACCGGTCGCGGCTCCACGAAGTCGTGCTCGGAGGAGACCGGTTCGATGCTGATGGGAAGCAGCCGCTCGGGATCGACGACCAGTTCGCTGCGGAAGGGGAGCGTCAGGCGCGAGTTCGTGAGATCGGCGGCCACATAGGGGTGGGCCCCGTAGCCGTAGGGGACGGGGACGGCGCCCACGTTGTGGGCCTCTACAGCGACGGTCAACCCTGACTCGTCGAGGCTGTGCGTGACCTCAACGTCGAGCACCCCGTTCCAACCCTGCTGGGGGTAGATCGTGGTGGCGAGGGTGACTGCGGACTCGGAATGCGCAACGAGACGCCAGGCCATCGCGGACCCCAGTCCGTGCAGAGCAGTGTTCCTGCGCACCTCGGAGATCGCGAGCTGGTGCTCAACGCCATTGAAGGTGTAGCGGCCGTCACGGATGCGGTTGGGCCACGGCACCAGTTGCCTGCCCTTCGACGCTGGGGCTTCGGTTTCGGCGAAGTTCCAGAGAATCTCCGTGCCTTCGAAGTGGAGGCTGCGGAGGAAGGATCCGACCTCGGTGACCACGGCGCCGTACTGGCGGGAGGAGATCGGGAACTGCTTGCCGGTCGGAAGAGTCGTCATGGCTGAAGCCTAGCCTCGTCTGCACTGACCGGGCGCTCTTGCGCCGCTACCTGGGGTATGTCTGGTTACCAGCGCTGTTGCCTCGATACCAGGGGTATGCCTGGTTACCAGCGGTGTTTCGCTGGTGTTGAGCGTTTGTGTTGGTGTCGGCGTCGGAGAGCAGGTGGGCGCGTCACCAAGGTTGTGTTCCGGTTACCAGCGCTCTGGCGCGGTTACCAGGGTTGTGTCTGGTTACCTGCGGTGTTTCGCTGGTGTTGAGCGTTTGTGTTGGTGTCGGCGTCGGAGAGCAGGTGGGCGCGGCGTCTGCCGAGCGTTCTTGCTGGTGACGGTGTCGGGGACGGGGCCGACTCGTCACCGGGTGGGTGCCGTCTTGTAGTGGCGTTGCGCCAAGGCCGCTGCCGCCGACTACCATGGTCGGGCTATGACTATCGAGCGCACCTACCACGTCATCACCTACGGGTGTCAGATGAACGTCCACGATTCCGAGCGGATCAGCGGGCTCCTGGAAGAGGCGGGCCTGAAGCGGGCCGACGCCGAAGCGAGCCAGGCGCTCGGGGCCGGTGCCGACGTCGTGGTGTTCAACACGTGCGCGGTGAGGGAGAACGCCGACAACCGTCTCTACGGCAACCTCGGACACATGGCCAGCGTCAAGGCCAGGCATCCAGGCATGCAGATTGCGGTGGGTGGCTGCATGGCACAGAAGGACCGAGACATCATCGTGCGGAAAGCACCGTGGGTCGATGTCGTTTTCGGCACCAACAATGTCGGAGCGCTGCCGCGCCTCCTGGAACGTGCGCGCGTCGAGAAGGAATCCCAGGTCGAGATAGAGGAGGCCCTGGAGACCTTCCCAAGCAACCTGCCAAGTCGGCGTGAGTCGCCGTATTCGGCGTGGGTGTCGGTGAGCGTCGGCTGCAACAACACCTGCACTTTCTGCATCGTGCCGGCACTGCGAGGGAAGGAATCCGACCGCCGCCCGGGCGATATTCTCGCTGAGATCGAGATGCTGGTCGGCCAGGGCGTCCAGGAGATCACCCTGCTGGGGCAGAACGTCAATGCCTACGGGGTGGAGTTCGGTGATCGTCGTGCCTTCGCGAAACTGCTGCGCGCCTGTGGCGGTGTCGAGGGACTCGAACGGGTGCGCTTCACCTCGCCTCACCCGAAGGACTTCACCGACGATGTCATCGAGGCCATGGCCGAGACCCCCAATGTGATGCCCCAGTTGCACATGCCGCTGCAGTCGGGATCCGACGCCATCCTGAAGTCGATGCGTCGGTCCTACCGTTCAGAGCGGTTCCTCGGCATCCTCGACCGGGTCAGGGAGGCGATGCCGGAAGCCGCGATCACCACGGACATCATCGTCGGGTTCCCGGGGGAGAGCGAGGACGACTTCCAGGCCACCATGGAGGTGGTGCGTCAAGCGAGGTTCTCTGCGGCCTTCACCTTCCAGTACTCAATCCGTCCTGGCACGCCGGCTGCAACGATGCCCCACCAGGTACCCAAGCCCGTCGTGCAGGACCGCTACGAGCGACTCGTCGAGTTGGTCAACGACCTGGCCTGGCAGGAGAACCGACGCCTCGTCGGCAAAGAGGTCGAGGTCATGTTCGCCACCGGTGAGGGCCGCAAGGACGCCGAGACGCACCGGTTGAGCGGCCGGGCCAGGGACAACCGGCTCGTGCACGTCGCCGTTCCCGCTTCGGCGGACGATCGACCTCGTCCTGGCGACATCGCCACGGTGAGGATCACCCATGCCGCCCCTCACCACCTGAACGCCGACGACGGCTTCAAGGAGTTGCGGCGCACCAGGGGTGGAGACGCGTGGGAAGCGGCCACAAGCGGGCCGAAGGCCGAAGGCATCGGGCTGGGCATGCCGGGCGTCGGCCTGCCCGTGGCTTGATCCTTATCGATCTGGACCGTCGCTGAGATGCGCCGTCCGTGAGTCAATCTCTCGGAAAGAAGCCGGGGGAGCGGCGTAGGCGCGATGCTCGCGCCTGTGAAACCGATCCGCAGGTCCTCAGCAAGGCACCGACGACTGCCGCACCCACACTGGTGCTGGGCGCCCTGATCGTGTCGGGGGCGGGCCGGGCCGAAGTTGCTTCCCGACAGACGCTGGGCTGGGGCTTCGCGGCGAGGGCCTCTGCGTCCGAGTTCGACGGCACCAGACACGACGGCTTGTGGAACTCCTCCCACGCCGACGTCGCGGGTTCGGCGGCTCTTTCGGCCGGTACGGTGCAGGTTTCCTTCACGCCCAGGAGCGCGGCAGGGAGGCAGACCATAGCCCATTTCTACAGTTCTGCGGTCCCGGAAAGCGGTGTGATTCTGGGTATCGACGCTACGTCGATCTTCTGGCGCGTCGGGGCTGACGAAGTGACGGTTCCCGTCTCGCTTACCTTGAACCGGGCGCACCAGATCCATGCGACGGTCACCGAGGGAAGGCTGCGGATCTTCCTCGACGCCAGCCCTGTGTATTTCGGCGATTCGATCGGTTTTCTCGCATCGGTGGCCGGAGTGAATTCATTCGACATCGGTGGCCGAAACACAGGCGGTCAGGACTCCTACGCGGACTTCTTCACCGGCACCCTGCAACGCCTGACGGTGTTGGATGGGCCGCTGACGCCCAGTGAGATGAAGACGGTCAACCAGAACAACCGGTTCCCGGTGGCGCTGGATGACTTCTCGGCTCTGGCGGCTCAGGTGTCGCCGACCAAGATTGCCCCTGCAACCTGGGTGTTCACCGGCGACTCGATCACGAATGGCAATGTACACACCTACGGCATGCGATCCTGGAGCGAGCAGTTCGCCCAGCGATTGGTAGAAATCGGTCTCGGGGATGACACGGTGATCAACACCGGTATCTCGGGCGACACCTCTGTGGCGACCTCGACGACACTGGGCGTCAACACCCGTTTCGAGGACAGGGTCGGCGCCTATGATCCGGACGTGGTCGTGGTGATGCTCGGCATGAACGATTCATCGACCGCTTTGGGGATCGCCCGCGAGACCTACCTCGCAAACATGGGTGAGATCGTCGACAAGATCCGTGAGGTGGGTGCAACGCCCGTTCTTGCCGCCTCGAACCCGATCTGCTCGGAGGCCGAGGCTGGTCAGAGGAGCGCATATCCTGCCTATGTGCAGGGCCTGCGGGCTCTCGCGGCCTCGAAGCAAGTCGTCTTGGTCGATCACTTCGCCGACTGGTTGACCCAGCCCGGTGGTGCGATGCCGACGGCGTGGTTCGGGGATGCCATCCACCCCAACGGCCTCGGGCACTGGCAGCTCACGCGCACACTGTTCCAGACGATCGGGGGCTGGGATCCTGCGAGCGGGATCGGGGCGGAGTCCGACACCCCCGTCAATGGATTCATCGAGGGCTCCGCACTTGAACTGCCTCTCACGACCGCCCTCACGCAGAGCTACGGCTACGGCTTCTGCGGTGCTTTCGATGGCTCCCGTGTTGAGGATCGATCCGTCGACCTCGCCGCATATCCCATGCACCGGCAGTTCGAGGGCACATACGCGGTGAAGTTCACCACCAGCAGCGCCGCGACAGGGGTATTGCTGGGTATCAGCGACTCGACCCGCTCGGACACCGCGCTGACGATCAGGAGCGTGGCCGGTGGGGTGCGGGCGCTCATCACCCGTGGGGGGATGGTCCTGCTCGACCTCGACTCCGGGGACTTGGGGCTCGCCGATGGTGCCCAGCACACCGTCATGCTCTCCGCAGGCAACGGCACCACCCGCCTGACTGTCGACGGCAGGGTCGTCGGCTTCTCCGCCACGCAGAGGTTCGGCGCCGACGCGGGCTCGGCCGACACCCTGACCGTCGGTGCTCTGAAGAACGACTCAGGTACCTCGACGGGGTTCGTGGGGAGCATCGCTTGGGTCTACGCGCTGACTGAACCGACGGAGCCGGTCCAGCAGTTCACCCTGACCGGCGGCAACGCCGTGAGTCGGTCGGCGGACCTTACGCAACTCCTGGGCACGTTGTCACAGACGGGGGCGTCGTGGCAGCAGTTCGAGTCGCGGCCGATCACGATCCTGACGGAGGATCTACAGGCCCCGAGCGGCGGATGGCGGCGCTGGACCGACAATCTGCAGGAACTCCATCGGGGTGAGCGGAACTACCGCCAGGATTACGTTGTCACGGTAAATCCTGGAGCGACCTCGGTGTCGGCGAGAGTCGGATGGTTCCTGGCACAGGGCAGGCTCTCCGCCTCACGGATGGTCATCCTCCAGGCGCTCGACGCGGACCTCGCCGCAGCGGGCGAAGCCTCCAGCTACCGGACTCTGCTGACCGGAGCCGTCACCACGCTTCGCAGTGCCACCAGGTTGCCGGTCCTCATGACTTCGGTGACGGCCGACGCCGAAACGAACTCGGCCATGCGGTGCGCCGCGGCGGCCAGCGGGGCCGTGCTGATCGATTCAGAGGCTGAGGCGCTCCAGGTCGGCTCGGGAGCGGTCCCCGCCTCTTGGCTGAAGGCAGATGAGCTCAGCGCACTAGGACACGAGCGGGTCACGTTCCGGGTCCTGAAGGATCTCGGTATCTGGGCCGGATCCGACAGCCTGGCGGACTCCCATCCGCTCGCCCCGGCGAGGGGTGTGCTCGCCGTCCCTGGCGGAGCTCTGACGGTCAAGGCCGGTGGCAGTGTAGTGGTGCCGGTCAGCGTCGCCATCGACGGCACCGCCCACGATGTCGCTTTCGGCATCCACGCAGCCGGTGGCGCAGCCGAAGTGACAGACATCAGCGGCGCCACAGTGTCCGGTTCGACGGGACGTGACGCCAACCTGTCGATCGGCGGTGCGCACAGCGGGACGGTGCAGGCGGTGGCGACCGTGAGGGTCCCCGCAGATGCGGTCGTCGGAAGCACGGTCCAGGTTGTGATCAACGCCTCGCTCGGCAACCAGCGGGCACGGTTCCCCGGCAAGGTGGTGAACCTGTCGGTGGTCTGCGGGGACACTTCCATGCCACTGAGGGAGGCGGGTTCACGCAACGAGAGGACTGGACCCTAAACAGCCTCGTGATGTTCCGACGCTGACACGCTGAGGACCGCCTGCGTGGGGCGGTCCTCAGGCTCAGATACTCCTCGGCACGCCGGCCAGCGCCGGGTGACCTACTGCCCGGTCAACTTGTCGAGTTGCTCCTTGGCAAGGTCCTGGACCTGATCGACCTGATCGGCGAACTTGTCCCCGGTCTTCTCGTCCACCAGATCGCCGGCCTGCTCGATACCGGCCTCGATCTTGTCCTCGTGTTCCTTGGCGAGATCGCCGAGGTTGTCGAGAATGCCCATTTGACGCTTCCTTTCGCTGGATACCGCTGCTGAGCACATTGTTGCGGCTGCAGGGGGCGTCGGGCGACGATTCGGGAAGCTGGTGGCACACTTGGCTGCGTGTCCACCCCGCTGATCGTGCTCGTCGGCCCCACCGCAACCGGCAAGTCAGGCCTAGCGGTCGACATTGCGCAGCGGCTGGCGGCCGAGGGGCGGCCGGCCGAGATCATCAACGCGGACTCCATGCTCATCTACCGCGGCATGGACATCGGCACCGCGAAACCCACGCTGGACCAACGCGGAGGCGTGCCGCACCACCTCATCGACATCGCTGACGTGACCGAGACCGCTTCGGTGGCCGGTTTCCAGGGCCGGGCGAGAGAAGTCATCGCGGGCCTCAGGGGCCGTGGCATCGTCCCCATCCTCGTGGGCGGATCCGCGCTGTACACCCGTGCCATCACCGACGTCTTCGACTTCCCCGGCTCCGACGACGAGGTCCGCGCAAGGTGGGAGGCCGAACTGGAGCGTGTGGGAGCGGTCGAACTCCACCGTCAACTGGCTTTGAGGGCACCTGAGTCGGCGGCCAAGATCGAACCCGGAAACGGGCGCCGCACCGTCCGGGCGCTCGAGGTGCTGGAACTGACGGGCGGACACCATCCGCACATCCCTGAGTGGACCTATGCGCTGGACGACGTGCACCAGTTCGGCCTGAACCTCGACCGGCAGGAACTCGACGCCCGGATCGATGCCCGGGTCGACCAGATGTGGGATGAAGGCCTCGTGGACGAGGTTCGCGGGCTCCTGGAAGTCGGACTCCGTGACGGTCTCACCGCCGTGCGGGCCATCGGTTACCGTCAGGTCGTCGACTTCCTTGACGGCCACGTCACCGAGGAAGAAGCAAGGACGGCGGTGAAGAAGAAGACGCGTACGTTCTTCAGGAAGCAACTCGGTTGGTACCGACGTGACCCGAGGATCGTATGGCTGGACGCAAAGCGGCCGGACAACGTGTCCCTGGTGATCTCACAGGTAGACTGAAGGGCCAGGAGGTCGTGATGCGCAGGTACAGCTTCCACAAGGGCCACGCGACAAAGAATGATTTCATCGTTCTCGATGATTCTTACGGCATGCATGAGATGCAGCCTGACTTCATCCAGGTGCTGACCGACAGGCACTCGGGGGTCGGCGCCGACGGGGTGATCCGTGTCGTCCGCGCGGGCAGCGTCCGGGAGTGGAGCGGAGATCCCAATCTCTGGTTCATGGACTACTACAACGCCGATGGCAGCGTCGCGGAAATGTGCGGCAACGGTCTCAGGGTGTTTGCCAGGCACCTCATCAACGAACAACTCGTTACCTCCAGCTCGTTCGATGTGGCGACCAGGGCTGGGATCAAGCACGTCGAGATCAGCAGGTTCGGCCTCATCAGCACCGATATCGGCGAGGCGCTGGTCATGGACGAGACGGTGACTGTGAGGCTTGGGGACAGGGAATGGGCGGCCGACAAGGTCGACGTGGGCAACCCGCACGCGGTGGTGTTCGTGTCGGATGGGGCACTCGACCGGCTCATGCTCCACTCCGCCCCAACGTGGGCTCCGTCCGATGCGTTCCCTGACGGGGCCAATGTCGAGTTCGTACACATCGACGGGCCCGGCACGCTCTCCATGAGGGTGTTCGAGCGTGGTGTGGGCGAGACCTTGAGCTGCGGAACCGGGGTGGTCGCTTCAGCGGCCGCCTACCGCAGACGGAGCGGTTTCGAGGGCACCATCGCCGTCACCGTCCCCGGCGGGGAGCTGTCCGTGGCCTTCGACGGCGACAGGGCACTGCTCACCGGGCCCGCCGTCATCATCGGCCGTGGGGAGTTCTGGATCTGACACGGCAGGTGACCAGGTGGAGGTGATGATCGGCGCGACTTGTCCACAGGCTTAGCGCAGCCGCTTGGCCGCGGCAGATCCGGCTGGGACAATGGATTCCAACATGACTGATTTTTACCCCGAAGAAGAGTTCGACGTCGGAGACGAGAACTACGACGGCGACCAGGTTGATCTCGCCGCTAGGCATTCACTGCGCCGTGTCGCGGGGATGCGCACCGAGCTGGAAGACGTCACCGAGGTCGAGTACCGACAGCTGCGTCTGGAGCGCGTCGTCCTGGTCAGTGTCTGGACCACGGGCACGGAGCAGGACGTCGACAACGCGATGGCAGAACTCAAGCTCCTGGCCGAGACCGCGGGCTCGGAGGTCCTGGAAGCCCTCGTGCAGCGTCGTTCCCACCCCGACCCGGCAACCTACATCGGCCGGGGCAAAGTCGAGGAGGTGGCCGAGGTGGTGCGTGCCACCGGAGCCGACACGGTGATCTGCGACGGCGAGCTGGAACCCGCCCAACTGCGTAACCTTGAAGACCGGATCAAGGTAAAGGTGGTCGACCGCACCGCCTTGATCCTCGACATCTTCGCCCAGCATGCAAAGAGCGCCGAAGGCAAGGCGCAGGTTGAGCTGGCCCAACTCCAGTACCTGAAGCAACGCCTGCGCGGTTGGGGTGGCAACTTGTCACGGCAGGCCGGCGGCCGTGCGGCAGGCGGCGCCGGGATCGGTGGGCGTGGCCCAGGTGAGACCAAGATCGAAACGGACCGCCGTCGGATCAAGACGCGTATTTCGCAACTGCGTCGTCGGCTCCGCGAGATGGATGCCACCCGCGAGGGCAAGCGCGCCGAACGTCGCAGAAACCAGGTGCCGTCGGTGGCCATCGTCGGCTACACGAATGCCGGGAAGTCGTCGCTGCTCAACCGGCTCACTGGAGCGGGCGTCCTTGTCGAGGACGCGCTGTTCGCCACGCTGGACCCGACGACCAGGCGCACCGAGACCAGCGACTCGCGGATCTACACCCTCACCGACACCGTCGGGTTCGTGCGCCATCTTCCGCACGACCTCGTCGAGGCATTCCGGTCCACGCTGGAGGAATCGGCCCTGGCCGATCTGCTGCTGCACGTGGTGGACGCCTCCGATCCCGACCCTGAGGGGCAGATCGCTGCGGTCAACACCGTGCTGACCGAGATCGGGGCATCGCAGGTGCCCGAGTTGCTGGTGCTCAACAAGGCCGATCTTGCGGATGAGCCCACCCTGTTGGCACTGCGCGCCAATCACCCAGAGGCCGTCGTGGTGTCGGCTCGCACGGGCGAAGGCATTGAGGAACTGCGGGCAACCCTTGAAGACCGGCTGCCCCGCCCCGAGGTCGAGATCACGGCGCTGGTGCCGTATTCACGAGGTGACCTCGTGGACCGTATCCACAAGGCCGGGATCATCCAGGTGCTCGAGCACACCGGTGAGGGCACCCTCGTGACGGCCAGGGTCAAGCCCGACCTGGCAGGCGACCTGCAGGCCTTCGCCCGTGACTGACCACTCCCGTGTTCTCGCCGCCGCAGTCGGCGAGATCCACGGGCAGGCGCGTCCCGGCCAGCAGTTGATGGCCGAGTCGGTCGCGGACGCGCTCGAATCCGGGGTGCATCTGCTCGTGCAGGCAGGTACCGGCACCGGCAAGTCGCTCGGCTACCTCGCCCCGGCGCTTGCCAGGTGCGTCGACACCGATGAGCGGCTCATCGTCGCCACGGCGACGCTGGCGCTCCAGGCCCAGCTCGCGGACAAGGACATCCCGACAGCCCTCGACGCCATCGAGGAGGTGACCGGGACCAGGCCGAAGGCCGCGATCCTCAAGGGGAGAGCCAACTACGCCTGCCTCTACCGCTCTCGCTCAGGCGGGGACCTCGACCAGGATTCCCTCATCGGCAGCGCTGCGCTGGCCGATGCCGTCGCCGGGTCCAGAGCCGACGATGTCAGCAAGCTCGGTGCGGAGGTGCTGGCACTGCGGGAATGGGTTGAAGAGGAGGCGGAGCGCGGAGGGTTGGCCGACCGCGATGACGCTCCCACCCACACCGCCCGTGGCTGGGCCCAGGTGTCGATTCCAAGCCGGGAGTGTCTCGGCGTCGCGTCCTGCCCGTTCGGGGCCGAGTGCTTCGTCGAAGCGTCTCGTGAGGAGGCAAGAGGCGCCCAGTTGGTCGTCACCAACCACGCGCTGCTGGCGATCAACGCCATGCACGGTGGCACCGCCCTCCCTGAGCATTCTGCGCTCATCATCGATGAGGCACACGAGCTGGCCAGCCGCATCACCACCGCTGCGACAGACGAGCTCACGCCTTCCCTGGTGGAGCGAACCGCTCGCCGCGTCCTCAGCTGGCTCGACGACGATCTGGCAACCGACTTCCTCGACCAGTCCGACGTGCTGCGTGCGGCGCTTGACGAGTCGGAACTAACCAGGATCACCTCGGCGTCCGCGCCTCTTCCCTACGCGGCGGCCCAGCTGCGTGACGTCTCCCGCAAGGTCGTCAGCGTTCTAGGGAAGGTCACCGACGACCCGGAACGTCAGCAGGCGGGCTCGGCGGTGAAGGCGATCTTCGACGTCGCCGAACGAATCGCCGCGCTAGCCGACGCTGATGTGGTGTGGGTCACCCAGTCAGAGGTCATGGGCCGTGCCGCCCTCGTCGCTCCGCTGAATGTCTCCGGGCTACTCCGGAACCAGGTCTTCGCCGAGACCACCACCGTCCTCACCTCGGCGACGTTGACACTCGGGGGCGCGTTCGAGCCGGCCGCGGCGGCCGTCGGGCTCGCGGGGGCAGACCGGCTGGCTCCGGGTGCGGAGCCTGCGGACGCGTTCGCCTGGTCGGGGCTCGATGTCGGGTCGCCCTTCGACTATGCGCAGCAGGGCATCCTCTACGTCGCCAAACGACTTCCACCACCGGGAAGGGACGGGATGCACGTCGAGACACTGGCGGAGGTCGCCCAATTGGTATGGGCAGCGGACGGTCGGACCCTCGGCCTGTTCGCTTCGCGTCGCGCGGCGGAGCAGGCCACCGAGTACTGCCGTCGGGAACTGCCCGGTCGAACTATCCTGTGCCAAGGCGACGCTCAGCTCTCAGAGCTCACCCGTCGGTTCATCGCAGAGCCGGAAACGTCACTGTTCGGCACCTTGTCGCTGTGGCAGGGCGTCGACGTCCCCGGTGACACGTGCCAGTTGGTGATCATCGACAAGATCCCGTTCCCCAGGCCCGACGATCCGCTGATGCAGGCCAGGAAGAAAGCGGTCGACGACGCGGGAGGCAATGGCTTCATGTCGGTGGCCGCGACGCACGCGGCTCTGTTGCTCGCGCAGGGTGCCGGTCGGCTGATCCGGCGAACGGACGACAGAGGCGTGGTTGCGATGCTGGACCCGAGGCTCGTCACCGCCCGTTACGGGTCGTTTCTCAAGACATCCCTGCCCGGCTTCTGGATGACCACCGACGGTGACCTCGCGGTGAGGGCCCTGCGACGTCTGCGCGGCGAGGAGTAGAGACTCAGAGCCTTCGCATCACCGCGACGACCTTGCCCATGATCTGGGCGTGTGTGCCGTCGATGGGGGAGTAGAGCTCATTGTGTGGCAACAGCCACACCTGGCCGTCGCTGCGGCTGAAGGTCTTGACCGTTGCCTCGTCGTCGAGCAGGGCCGCCACGATGTCGCCGTTTCGAGCGTCGTTCTGCCTGCGCACGACTACCCAGTCACCATCACAGATCGCGGCGTCGACCATCGAGTCGCCGTGGACCTCTAGCATGAACACCTCGCCGTCGCCCACGAGTTGTTGAGGCAGCGCGAAGACGTCGTCTACCTGCTGTTCGGCCAGGATGGGGCCACCGGCGGCGATCCGGCCCAGCAGGGGGGCGCTGACCGACCTGGGTGACGTGTCGTAGTGCTGCTCCGGTGGCAGGCTCTCGCCATCCGGCAGCTGGACGACGACCGCGCGCGGTCGGTTCGGGTCTCGCCTCAGGAAGCCCTTCTCTTCGAGCACCTTGAGCTGATAGGCGACCGAAGAAGTCGAAGCCAGACCGGCCCGGCTGGCCACCTCTCGGATGCTCGGGGGGTAGCCGACCTCTTCGATGGACTGGCGGATCACCTGGAGGATGGCCATCTGCCTCCGGGTCAGACCGTGCCGGTTCTCCGGGCCGTCGGGAAGCACCGTGATGTCGGCGAGTTCCTCAGCGAGTGAGGCGTTGGATGGTCGGCCGCGGCGGGGCGTCTTGTCAGGCATGAACTCACCCTACCGGACGCAGCGAACGCCTGTTCGAAAAGAACCCGGCGTGTCGCTGGTGCCAGTTTTGTCAGACCCGTCTGTTTGCGTGGTTCCATGCGGTCGGAGAGCAACTCGAACGGGTGTTCCAATTTGCAGCTACGGCCGCTAGACTTCAATTCGAACGGTTGTTCTAGTGTGAGAGGAGTGGTCTCCATGGCCGCGGAAGTTTCCCAAGAGGTCGTCAAGGTCGGCAGGCGTCGCGTCGCCACCTCCCCGGGTGCTCGTCCCGGTCTCCGTCTGCCGCAGGTCAGGCCTAAGCGTCGGGGCTTTGCGGGGAGGCCGGTTGCGGTAGCCTCGTGCAATGTCTCTCGGGTTCCCCGGGTGTCGGCTTGGGTGGCGGTCAGAGTTGCACTGGTGGCAGCGTTGACGGTGGCAGGTGGAGCCGTCTCCGTGGCCCGGATCACGGCCGACATGGCGCCGGATCCGGCGCGTCAGTATGTCGCCGGCGACCCGGCGTGGGCGCATGTAACTCAGCCGTGATCGGTTCCGCGGTGGGGTTGTGCAGGGCGACCGCTAGGCCTAAGATCCCTATATCTAGTAGTTCCACGGCTGCCGCCACACTATAACTTGTGGTTTATGGTGCGAAGTGGCACCGTGGTACCCCTGTTGGGAATCTTCGAAGGTTGGTCGGCTGAATCATGCATTGCCCGTTCTGCAGGCACGGTGACACCAAGGTGTCCGACTCCCGTGCCACCGAGGATGGCTCGGCCATCCGACGCAGACGTGCCTGCCCCATGTGTGAGCGCAAGTTCACGACCGTGGAGCAGATCGTGCTGACCGTGGTGAAGCGGTCGGGTGTCGTCGAGGCGTTCAGCCGAGACAAGGTCATCCGGGGCGTGTCGAAGGCGTGCAAGGGCCGTCCGGTTACCCCGGCCCAGCTGGCCTCCCTCGCGCAGAGGGTCGAAGAATCGCTGAGGTCCTCCGGTCTTGCCGAGATCCCGTCCGAGAAGATCGGCGTGGCCATCCTTGGCCCGTTGGAGGAACTCGACGCGGTGGCTTACCTTCGCTTCGCGAGCGTCTACAAGAACTACGACTCGGTAGACGACTTCCAACGGGAGATCGATGCGCTGAAGCTCAGTGCGGCGCTGGTTACGTCACGGGGGCCCGAGGTCCTGGTAGGCGCGCTGAGCCAGGAACCTTTGATCAGCTGAGCCGTCTCAGGCCCACAACACCACCACTGCATCCACGAATAATCCGGAGGGGATATACATGACCGCGACAACAACCCGCGCTGGACGCCGCAAGACCGGCGACGAGGCCACCGGAAGGGGCTTGACCATCGAGCGGGTCTTCACTACGGCAGGTGTCCACCCTTACGATGAGGTGGAATGGGACCGCCGCGACGTGGTGCAGACCAACTGGAAGAGTGGGGAGACGGTCTTCGAGCAGCACGGGGTCGAGTTCCCATCCTCGTGGAGCGTCAACGCCTCCACCATCGTCACCACCAAGTATTTCCGTGGTGCGCTCGGCACCGAGCAACGCGAGTCCAGCCTCAAGACGCTCATCGACCGCGTAGTCAAGAGCTACGCGAAGGCCGGGTCCGACTTCGGCTATTTCGCCACGGACGCCGATGCCGAGATCTTCGAGCACGAGCTCACCTGGATGCTGCTCAACCAGTACTTCTCGTTCAACTCGCCCGTCTGGTTCAACGTCGGCACCCCATCGCCGCAGCAGGTCAGCGCCTGTTTCATCTTGTCGGTCGATGACTCGATGGAGTCGATCCTGAACTGGTACAAGGAAGAGGGGTTCATTTTCAAGGGCGGCTCAGGTGCCGGCCTGAACCTGTCTCGGATCCGTTCGTCGAAGGAACTCCTCAGCTCCGGAGGTACCGCCTCCGGCCCGGTCTCATTCATGCGTGGCGCCGACGCCTCGGCCGGTACGATCAAGTCCGGTGGGGCGACCCGTCGCGCCGCGAAGATGGTGGTCCTCGACGTCGACCACCCCGACATCGTCGAGTTCGTCGAGACGAAAGCGCGTGAAGAGGACAAGATCCGCGCCCTGCGTGACGCCGGCTTCGACATGGACCTCGGCGGCAGGGACATCGTCTCGGTGCAGTACCAGAATGCAAACAACTCCGTGCGCGTCACCGATGAGTTCATGACCGCGGTCGAGCAGGGCGGCGCGTTCGGGCTGCGCGCCCGCCACGACGGCTCGGTGATCGAGGAGATCGACGCCAAGGGGCTTTTCCGTAAGATCGCCAAGGCCGCCTGGGAGTGCGCCGATCCGGGCATCCAGTACCACGACACGATCAACGTCTGGCACACCAACCCGGAGACGGGACCCATTACCGCCTCCAACCCGTGCTCCGAATACATGAGCCTCGACAATTCGTCGTGCAACCTCGCCTCGCTCAACCTGCTGAAGTTCCTGAAGCCGGACGGCGCCTTCGACGTGGAGTTGTTCGTCAAAGCCGTCGAGTTGATCATCACCGCGATGGACATCTCGATCTGTTTCGCGGACTTCCCGACCGAGCCGATCGGTGAGACCACCCGCAACTTCCGCCAACTTGGGATCGGCTACGCCAACCTCGGCGCGCTCCTGATGGCGATGGGTAAGGGTTACGACACCGACGGCGGCCGCTCCACCGCCGCCGCCATCACGTCGATCATGACGGCCACGTCTTATCGTCGCAGCGCCGAACTCGCCGCTGTGGTCGGTCCTTACAACGGCTACGCCGTCAACGCGGACGCCCACCAGCGCGTGATGCGCAAGCATCAGGCCGCAAACGACGACCTCCGGGTTTTGGCAGACGATCGTCAGCTGCACTCGGTCGCCACGCGTGAATGGGACCTTGTGGTGTCGACCGGAGCTGAGAACGGCTTCCGCAACGCCCAGGCGTCCGTGCTGGCTCCCACCGGCACCATCGGCTTCATGATGGACTGCGACACCACCGGTGTCGAACCCGATTTCTCGCTCGTCAAGTTCAAGAAGCTCGTCGGTGGCAGTTCCATGCAGATCGTCAACCAGACGATCCCACGCGCCCTGAAGCGTCTCGGCTACAACGCCGACGAGATCGAGGCGATCGTGGAGTTCATCAGCGGCCACGGCCACGTCGTCGGGGCTCCCGGGCTCGCGGCTGAGCATTACGAGGTGTTCGACACCGCCATGGGCGCCCGCGCCATCAAGCCGATGGGGCATGTGCGCATGATGGCAGCGGTCCAGCCGTTCCTCTCGGGAGCCATCTCCAAGACGGTTAACCTGCCTGAGTCGGCCACGATCGAGGAGATCGAGGACGTCTACCTGCAGGGTTGGAAACTCGGCCTGAAGGCGCTGGCCGTGTACCGCGACAACTGCAAGGTCGGCCAGCCGCTGTCCGATGCGAAGAAGGACACCGCGGAGAAGAAGGTCGAGCCGGAGATCCGCATCGAATACCGCCCGAAGCGTCAGCGGCTGCCGAAGTCGCGTTCGGGTCGCACGACCAGCTTCTCCGTCAACGGGGCCGAAGGCTACATGACCTCCGGCGCCTACCAGGATGGCCGCCTCGGTGAAGTGTTCCTCAAGCTCGGTAAGCAGGGCTCAACCCTCGCCGGTGTGATGGATGCCTTCTCGATCGCCGTGTCGATCGGCCTCCAGTACGGAGTGCCGCTGGAGAGTTTCGTGCAGAAGTTCACGAACCTGAAGTTCGAGCCGGCTGGCATGACCGACGACCCGGACATCCGGATCGCCCAGTCGTTCATGGACTACATCTTCCGTCGTCTCGCGCTGGACTACCTGACCTTCGACGACCGGTCCGAGCTCGGCATCTACACCGCTGCGGAGCGGGCCCGTTACGTCGAGACGGGCTCCTACCTTTCGGAGGAGGACGAGGCGAACATGCCGGAATCCGAATCCCTGCGCAACGATGCCGGTGACAACTTCAATGTGGACGGCGCCCGCCAGCCTTCGCTGTTGGACGCCCACACCACCGCGGAGTTGATGGAGGCGTTGGGTGTGGCTGAGGTCGACGCGCCGTTGTGCATGACCTGTGGCACCAAGATGCGGCCTTCGGGTTCCTGCTACGTGTGTGAAGGGTGTGGGTCGACCAGCGGCTGCAGTTGATGAAAGTGCTCACTGAGATGGCTGTGGATTCTCACTGATTTGTCAGGGGATTCAACGGCTTCGGGTGCCGATGCGAGAAAAGCCGATAGCACAAGGAGGAGGCCAGGAACCTACAAGGTCCCTGGCCTCTTCCTTGCCGCTGGAGGCTGAAGCGGTACTCGAACTCATCCGCGGTCTCGTTCCGTCCCCACCCACGGCCCGGGAAACAGCCGGAGCCCCGGCGCGTCGGAGTCTCCCCGGGTGGAAGCTCGCTGACGATCAGCCCAAGGTCACCGATACGTTCCAGCAGCTCGCGATGCCCGACCGGGTAAGGACGGTCGAGACCTCCGGCCAACACTGCAACGGTATGCCCGCTGCTCGCGAGGCTGGCACTGTGGGCGGCTCCGTCGATCCCATAGGTAGGCGCCGCCGGAGATCGGGACCTTCTCTTCGGAGGCGAGATCGTTGGCGAGTGCCTGCGCGACATGTATCCCGTGGCTGGTTGCGGCGCGCGCTCCGGTGATCGTGAACCGGTCATGGACCTGACCAGTCAGCAGTGAGGCTGCTCCCTTGGCCCACAGTACGTAGGGCAGGCGGTCCCCGAGATCGTGGCGCGGTGCGGGAAGCCATCGTCACCTGGAATGAGCGTCTGGTAGCCGAGCTTCTCTGTCGCTCGAAGTGCGGCGGGCACAGCGCCGGGGAGGAGGCGGAGTGAATGTGCTTGCGCCACAATGCGGCCGCAGTCCTGTCCATTGTCGGCACCGGGCCATGTGTCGTCAGCAGACGCACGGTCTCGACCGCGGCCAACGTCGCCGAGCAAGCGTCCGGTCACGGGATCATCCGGCGCGATGAGGACCGCAAGGGTGTTCCGCGCGCGGTCCGTTCGTCTTTAGCCAATCCGGGCATGGTGTCCATACTGTTTCCTCTCACTCACCGGTGAGGTGTGCAGGCTGGAACGTCGAAGCGTTCCCGAGGATTGCGGTGCAGCGAGGTCCTGCGATGTCAGGCCGACAACACCGAGCGGCCACCTGGAGGTCTCAGCGTTCCGCCGCAAGAGAGAACAGCGCTGCGTACTGCGCTGGGGCTGACGCCGAGCTGCTCCGCGACCTGAGCCAGGCTTTGATCGGCGTCGTACAGCTCGCGGGCCTTCGCGCGGGCGGAGAGGGAGAGGGTCTGGCTGCGCATCTTGACCCCGGCATTGGTGGCGATCTGGGTGATGGTGGTTCGGTGGACTCCAAATCGTTCGGCGATCTGCTGCACGGGCACTCCGGATGCGTAGGCGTCGAGGAGCTTCTGACGTTGCGGGTAGCTCAAACGGGTTTGAGATTTCAGGGCTTGGGTTGCGACTGGACCGCGCTGATCGCGTCGGGAGAGTCGTTCGGGTCGAGCGGCGGGGGACTGGGCTCTGCGCTGACTAGGGCGATGAGCGATCTGGGTGGAGCGGAGGGGTTTGAGAGGCTTCTACGGAGGACCACCAGATGTTCGTTGTTCAAACCCACGACGAACGAATCGGCACCGGATCGCTGGTGACGAGCCCTTCCGCAGGTATCGGCGCCGGATCGCTGGTGTCGACGTCAGAGGGCTGGTGTCGACGTCAGAGGGCTGGTGACGACGGTGGATCGCTGGTGTCGAGCCTTCCCGCTGGTGTCGTGGCGGCGCTGGACTGGGCCACTAGCTAGTGGCCCGTCGCGCCTAATTGCACGGGTATGGAGCGCCATTCGGGCGACTGACTTCGTTGTCGTCGGTCGACGTAGAACACCGCTACGACTGACCTCCTCCGCCTTGTCATCCATCCCGACTGACACCCCATACTCATCCGCACCTTTAGGTGCGACAGACCACTAGGTGATCGGTCGCGCGGAGGCTGCAGTCCCCGCCCGACCGCGAGGCTGGACGTTCCGCGTTCAGCTCTTCGCCAACTCCGTACGCAGCTTGTCGTTCGCGCCTTCCACCTTCAGCCGCGAGAGAACCAGCACCACGATCGCTATGATGATCGGCGGCATCCACAGGTACATGAACCTCAGCATGCTCATGGCAGATTCAGGCTGCACATCCGCACCACCGACGTAGCCACTCGCGGCGAGCAACCAACCGGTAACGGCGACTCCGATCCCGCCACCAATCTTGACGCCGAGCGACGTTGCAGAAAACATCATGCCGTCGATGCGCTTGTTCTTGGTCATGAAGGTGTTCTCGGACGCCTCTGCGATCAGGGCGTTCAACGTCCCGGTCAGGGGAGCCATCCCGATCGATCCCACCGCTGTGAACACCAGCATGAGCGGGATGCTGCCCATGAATGCGGCAACGATCACGAGCGCTCTGCCGATGAAGGCGATGATGTATCCGTTAAGGTTGACCCAATAGATCTTCTTGGCCCACTTCACCACGAATGGCGTTGCCATCAGGGTCAGGATCGTTGGAACGTTGATCGCCCAGGCGAACGTGCTGAAGTAGTTCTCGTCCCCGAGGATGTATTTCATGAAGTAGATGCCCATGCCGAGCATGGCTGTGACCACCTGGCCGAGGATGAACACGGACACGATCATCAGGTAGTACTTGTTCGAGATCAGCAGTTTGAGGGAGGCAAGCAGCGTCGGCTTGTCCGCGGCGATCGCCTCCTGCTCCTCTGCGGCGTCCTCGTCTGGTCGGTCGTAGAGCACCTCGGGCGGCAACTCCCGGACGGAGAATACCGAGATCGTGTTCACGACCAGGCCGATCACCGCGTAGAGGATCGCAACATTGCGCCAGGCGGCGGCGTCACCGCCGAACCCCTTGACGAGTCCGACCGTGGATACCTGGATGAGAAGGCTCGTCCCGAACGCGAAAATGAACCGGATCGACCCCATCTGCACGCGTTCTTGGGCATTCTTGGTGATCAGGGCGGTGAGGGTGGAAAACGCGATGTTGTTCGCGGTGAAGAAGACCGCGTTGAGTAGGACGTAGGTGATGAAGAACCAGGCGTACTTCGCAAAATCGCCGAGGCTCGGTGGGATTGCGAAGATCGCGACGATCATGGCAGCGCAACCGAAGTAGGCCCAGAACATCCACGGCCGGGCCTTGCCCATCTTGGTGTTGGTCTTGTCGATCAACGAGCCGAAGAAGATGTCCGAGGTGCCGTCGAAGATTCTCGCCAGCATGATCAAGGTGCCGATGATGCCGGGATTCATACCCATGGTGTCGGTGAGGTAGATCATCACAAAGAAGGCGATGAAAGCGTAGACGACGTTGCCCCCGACATCTCCAGCGCCGTATCCAATCTTGTTGTACCACCTCAGGTACTTCGTCTCGCTCGAGTTCGCGTGAACCTTCGCGCCTGACGCTTCGCTCATGCGTCAACCTCCTCTTCCCTGCGTATCGTTGATGGAACGCTCACTCGGGGATGGTTACGGGGTGCTCCATTGCTCCCCGACTGGAGCGTGGCTCCGGCGCGCCCCAGGCTGTGGCAGGACTTGAAGACTCACACTCCAACTCGTGGATAGCGCAAACACTAACGCGGTATCGGCGGTGGCAAGCCGTTTTGAACTTTTTCCTACGAGCGATGCCCGGAAGACCTTGAGGGAGCCGAGTCGTCGGCGGCGCCACAAGGTGACGACCGCCCCGAAGTTGCGGCGTCGGTTCCCGAGCCTGTCCCCGGGCCGACCCCCGCGGCCGCCACACGGGAGACCACCGACCGGCCCGGGCGAGCGCAACGGTCGGTGCCCGGCCTGGGCGGGCATCCCCATTTCCCGGGAAACCTCTTGTCGACTTGTAGAGTGGGAGCGTGGACCACGCAGGAGCCGTCTCAGTCGGTCAGTTGCTCGTCGCCACCCAACCGGGCCGCGGCGGCTATTTCGACCGGTCTGTCGTGCTGCTGATCGAGCATCAGGCGCAGGCCACCGTTGGGCTGTGCCTGAACGTGATGTCGGAGATCCCGGTGCACAATGTGCTGTCGGACTTCACCGAACTGATGAGCCCTCCGGTCGGCGTGTTCGAGGGCGGGCCAGTCAACGAGGACGTCGTGGTCGCGTTGGGCGAGCCAGGCTCCCCGGATTCTCCGCCTCCCGGCTGGGAGCGAATCAGTGGCGACATCGGAGTTGTCGATGTGAATTTCCCCAGCGAGCTTCTCGCGACCTCCTTCACCCAACTGCGCGTGTTCGTCGGTTTGTCCGCGTGGGCGCCCGGCCAGTTGGAGAGCGAACTGATCCGTGGCTCGTGGTTCCGAACCGGGGCCCGTGCAGAAGACGTGTTCGGCGACCCCGGGGGCTTGTGGCGGCGGGTACTGCGCCGCATGGGCGGCACGACCGGCCGCTGGTCCACTTGGACTGATCAGCCTTCCAACAACTGAGCAGGCCGAGAACTGCTGCGCCTGTCGGCCACTCAAGAGGTGGCGGGGCGGAGGCGGTCGGCACGATGAGAGTGCCGCAAGCCTTCCTTATAGGTGGATTCCAGCTGGCCCGCGAGCCGGGGCCGTCCGAGCATGGGCCTCATCGCTACCATGGGCCATGTAGAGCAGGGAGGCATCAGGTGAGTGATGGCAAGAGCAGAGTCAGGATCCTCGTGGTCGATGATGACGCGGCCCTTTCCGAGATGCTGCAGATCGTGCTGCGCCAGGAGGGATTCGATACTGTGCGCTGTGCCTCTGGAGACATCGCGCTGGCCGAGTTCAGGGCGTCGCGACCCGATCTGGTGCTGCTTGATCTGAACCTGCCAGGCCGCGATGGGGTGCTGGTCTGCCGCGACATCCGTGCCGAGTCCGGCGTCCCGATCATCATGCTGACCGCGAAGTCGGATACTGCTGACGTCGTCTCCGGGCTCGAGGCCGGGGCCGACGACTACGTCGCGAAGCCGTTCAAGGCCCGGGAACTCATCGCCCGGATCCGCACCCGTCTGCGTCGAGACTCGACCGAGATCGGGTCCGCCGATGTGCTCACGATCGGCGACCTGACGATCTCGGTGTCCTCACACGTGGTGAGGCGTGGAAGGCAACTGCTGTCGCTCACTCCACTCGAATTCGATCTGCTACTTGCGCTCGCCAGGAGGCCGGGCCACGTGTTCACCCGCGAGTCGCTGCTCGATGAGGTGTGGGGGTACCGCAACTCTGCGGATACCAGGTTGCTCAACGTTCACGTGCAGCGGCTGAGGGCCAAGGTCGAGAAGGACCCGGAGAAGCCGGAGATCGTGATCACCGTCCGCGGAATCGGATACCGCGCCGGTGAACAGGCCGCATAACCGTCCGCGGGGGTTGGCTCAACTCTGGTGGAGTTCGCTTCCTCTACGGGTGCTGGTGAGCACGCTGGCATTCTCCATCGTGCTGCTGGTACTGGCGGGGGTGTTACTGCTTAACCAGACCACCGCCGGTGTGGTCGAGGCGAAGAAGGAGTCGGCACTCAACGAGGCCGCGGGGGCGTACGCGTTCATGCAGGAGCAGCTCCGCAACCCGGATGTGCGTGGGGTGGCCATCCACGAGACCCTCAACCGGCTGGCCGACCTGGCCGACGCCCAGGTCGCCCAATACCGACTGGTAATTCAAGGCCCCACCTCAAGCCTGGTTTCAGCCGGCATCGTGCCCGAGTCCGTGCCAGATGAGTTGAGGCGCGCCGTTGAGCAGAGCGAGGGCATGTTCGTCACGCCCACCAGCGTCCAGTTCACCGACGCCGAGGCGAACCCGGTCCCTGGCTGGGTCGTCGGCACCTCCCTGATCAGCACAACGGGGGAGCGCTTCCCGGTCTTCTATATCTTCCCGATGACAGCCGAGATCCAGACCCTCAGGTCGTTGCAGGCCGCCGTCCTGGTCACCGGCGTGGTACTCACGGCGGCGCTGTCCCTCGTGGCCTACCTTGTCACCGCACAGGTGGTCACTCCGGTGCGCAGGGCCAGCCGGGCGGCGTTGCGGCTGGCATCCGGTGAGCTGGATCTGCGCCTCAAGGTGCGTGGTACTGACGACATCGCCTCACTCGCGCAGTCGATGAACCAGATGGCCTCGCAACTTCAGCAGCGGATCCGGGAGCTGGAGACGTTGTCCACGCTGCAGCAGAGGTTCGTCAGCGACGTCAGCCACGAACTGCGCACACCGATGACGACGATCAAGATGGCCGCGGACATGCTGCACGAGGCTCGTGACTCCTTCGATCCGGTGCAGCGCCGCTCGGCCGAACTGATGAGCGCGGAGATCGACAGGTTCGACCTGATGCTGGCTGACCTTCTCGAGATCTCGCGCTTCGACGCCGGTGCGGCCGTGCTCGCCCTGGACGAGGTCGACGTCGGCGCCCTCGTCCGCTCCGAGGTCGATGATCACCGGGGTCTCGCGGAGTCGCTGGGGGTCGAACTTGTCGTTCAGGTGGAGCCAGGAGACAACACCGCGCAACTGGATTCGCGTCGGATCCGACGCGTCATGCGCAACCTCATCACCAACGCCACAGAGCATGCCGAAGGGCGGCAGGTGCGCATCGCCGTCGCATCCGATCAGGAGGCGGTCGCGGTGACCGTTCGTGACTATGGGGTGGGGTTCGAGGCCGAGGATGCGGCCCGGGTGTTTGACCGGTTCTGGCGTGCGGACCCGAGTCGGACCAGGATCGTGGGTGGCTCAGGTCTAGGCCTCTCGATCGCGATGGAGGACGCAAGGCTGCACCACGGCTGGCTGACGGCGTGGGGCAGGCCCGGGCGTGGGGCACAGTTCCGGCTCACGTTGCCCCGCACCAGCGACCTTGTACTGACAGGGTCCCCCTTGGCTGTGATCCCCGCCGATGACATTGCCAGGCCGAGCCGATGAGAATCAGATCGTTGCTGGTGGCTGCGCTCGTTCTGGTAAGCCTCGCCGGTTGCACCGCCGTCCCTACCAGCGGCCCGGTTGTCGAGGTCCCGGTCACGGCCCAGGCGCCCGCGATTGATGTCGCGCCGGAACCACCGCAGGATGGCATCACCCCATCCCGTCTCGTCGAGGGCTTCCTACAGGCGATGGCAGATCCTGACGGCGACTATTCCGTGGCCCGTCAGTACCTGACAGAAGAAGACGCCGAATACTGGCGGCCGGTCGAAGCTCTGGTCTACGACGGGGCCGTCATCGGGAGCGGTGACTCGGCCTACATCGACGGGACCCAGGTCGGCCTGCTTGATTCCGATGGGCGCTACAGCACCGACTTCGCTCCACTCAGACACGACTTCGGGGTCGTGCAGGAGAAGGGACAGTGGCGGATCGGGCGCCCACCCAATGGCCTGCTGCTGTCGCGCTACCTTTTCGAGCGCTACTACACAGAGGTGTCGGTCTACTACATGAGCGACTCCGGCTCGCATGTCGTCCCAGACCCGGTGCACCTTCCAGAACAGCAAGTGACCCCGACCGGGGTTGTTGAGGCCTTGCTCCGGGGCCCGTCGGACTCGATCGCGAGAGGGGTGATAAGCGCGCTCCCCGCAACCGTGCGACTAGGAGGTAACGAGGCCAGCATCGACGCCGAGGGTGTGGTGACCGTGGATCTGACCGGACTGAGCCCGAGCCTGAGCGACGAGGCGCGCCGACGACTCGGTGCTCAGCTCATCTGGTCATTGACCTCGATCCCGAGGGTCACCGGCCTGAAGGTGACCCGGAATGGCTTCGGGTTCACGCTTCCCGACAGCAACGCCGAGGGCGTGCTCGAACTAGCGACGCAGCAGGGCTACCAGGTGCTGTCGCGCGCTGCCCCGAATGCGGAGCTGTTCGCGATCAGCGACGGCGTGCCAGGGGCGGTTTCGGACAGGTTCGAGCCCTGGCCAAGCATGGAGGGCTCATACGCCGACCTGGCGGTGTCCCTAGATGCCGGCACGATAGCCCTGATCGGGCCTGATCGCGACAGTTTGCTGATCGGTCCCCGCAGCAACGCGCTGGCACCGGTGGAGACGGGGCTGGCGAACCTCCGGAGGCCCCAGTTCGTGTTGGGCGCCCTCTGGGTGCTCGGCGATGACGCCAGAGGGCGGCCGGTTCTGCTCACGGTGCAACGTAGCGGTGAGATCGAGACGGTCGCCTTCGATGAGCAGACCGACAGCCGCATTGAGAGCTACGCGGTCTCACCCACCGGTGTCCGCGCGGCCCTGATCCTGGTCTCGGACGAAGGCAGACGCCTGGGTATCGGGACGATCGTGGCTGCCACGCCGACGCGGATCGTCGGCTGGCGGGAACTGCAACTCGTGGGGGAGCAGAATCGCCTGCTCTCCGAGCCGCAGGCCGTGGCGTTCAGCGACGAGACGCTGCTCGGTCTGATCGCCAACGGTACCGGGCAGGCGTCAGTGTTCACCGTCGGGGTGGACGGCACCCGGATCCAGGACCTGGTCCCCGTCAGCGGAACCCCGGTGGACATCACCGCGCTCGCTCGCCAAGGCGGTGGGGCGATCGCGATCAGGACGGAAAGCGGTGCCGCGTGGCGCCATGACCAGCGCACCCGCTGGAACAGGTTGGCCGAGAACATCACGAGCCTGAATTACGGAGGTTGACCTGTTGAAAGACGCAGGATCCCCTTCCTGACGTCGGATAGTGGGGCCATGATCACATTCATCGACGCTGCCGCCGATCTGCTGCTCGGGTCGACCTGCGCGGGTTGCCGGTCTCCCGGATGGGGGGTCTGCCGCGGATGCCTGGACCTCCTCCGCACCCCGCCCCATGCCTTCGGCGGGCCCGACGGCCTACCGGTGGTGGCAGCCGGCCCCTATCGTCCGGTGCTCGAGCACCTGATTCCCAGATACAAAGACGATGGGGCACTGCATCTCGAACGCCTGCTCGCAGAGCTACTGGCAGGGGCGCTTGCGGTGGCGCGACCCGCCCCTGACACGCTGCTGGTTCCAGTCCCATCCCTGCCCCGCAACGTCCGTGCAAGAGGATTCGACCACGCCCGGAGACTGGCGCGACGCCTGGCGTCCGACTCCGGGCTGAAGTCGGCGGCGCTGATCAGCCGCGACCGGCGCGGCCACGATCAGGCCGGCCTTGGGAGGAGCGACAGGAGCACAAACCTGGAGTGCACGATGAAGGCACGGCCGCCCCGGTATCCGGTCCTTGTCATAGACGACGTCATCACGACCGGAGCAACCATCAGAGAGGCCTGCCGCTCGCTCGAGAGGGTTGGCGCCGACGTGCTCGGGGCGGTGGTGATCGCTCAGGTTGACGATTATCCGCCGGGCCGGACAAAAGCCTGACACTCCCCTCCCTTGACGGTAACGTTGCTGCATGGAAGCGCCGCAGGTCCCCTCTCCGCAGGGTCACCTGCGGCGCAGTCATCCTCCGGTGGGAGCTACCCATCGGAGGCCAAGCGGGCTAACTGCCCAATGACAGACGGAGGAAGCATGGACATCGTCGTCACCGGTCGTCGAATCACGATCAGCCCTGAGTTGAAGGAACTCGTAACCGAACGAGTTGCCAGCGTCGAGCGATTGCGCGACCGGGTAATCCGGGTCGAGGTCGAGTTTTCTGCCTCGGACAACACCAGGGATCCATCAGACGCCATCACCGTGCAGTTGACTCTCCGGAGCCGTGGGCCCGTCATTCGGGCCGAGGCGAAGGCGAGCGACAAGATGGCGGCGTTCGAGCTCGCGCTCGACCGGTTGAAGGCGCAGCTTCGAAAGGCTGCCGACCGACGCAAGACCCACCGGGGTCTCCGAACGGGCAGCTTTGCAGAGACGCCTCCCGTCCAGCCAGCCCCAGAGGCGGAGGAGGAGTCCGACTCGCGTACCGTTGCGGGCCTGGTTGTCACCGGCGACGGCCCGCTGGTGGTCCGGGAAAAGCAGTTCGACACCGATCCACTGACCCTTGCCCAGGCCCTTGACGAGATGGAACTGGTCGGCCACGACTTCTTCCTGTACCAGGATGCCGATTCCGGCAGGCCGTCCGTCGTGTATCGGAGAAAGGCCTACAACTACGGCGTGATCCACCTCAACGTCAGCTGAGGCAATCAGAACCGGCAACGGCGCCCGTCCACGGACGGGCGCCGTTGCCGCGTGCCGAGGCGGGGCGGGTCTGCGGCCGACCCCGGCTTGGGTGACCCATCTTGGAACCAGGCTAAGATGGCTGGCGGTACGCCGCTGTTCAGGTGGCGGTCGGATTAGACGAAGGACAGACCCCGTGGGATTCATGGATTTTCTGAGCGGCCTCGGCTCCGGGGCGCAGCTCCGCAAGCTCCAGAAGGTGGCCGACCAGGTCAACTCCATCGAAGAGGAGTTCCAGGCCATGTCCGACGCGGAACTCCGCGCGGAGACCGACAACTTCAGAAAGCGGATCGCCGACGGTGAATCGCTTGACAGGATCATGCCCGAAGCGTTTGCCACCGTGCGCGAGGCGTCGGTGCGGGTGCTCGGGAAACGTCACTTCGACGTTCAGATGATGGGTGGGGCGGCCCTGCACTGGGGCAACATCGCAGAGATGAAGACCGGTGAAGGCAAGACCCTCGTGGGAACCCTGCCCGCCTACCTCAATGCCTTGACCGGTAACGGAGTCCACGTCGTCACCACCAACGACTACCTGGCCAAGTACCAGTCAGAGCAGATGGGACGCATCCACCACTTCCTCGGTCTCGAGGTCGGTGCGATCCTCGCCGAGATGACGCCTGAGGAGCGGCGGGTCGCCTATGCGTGCGACATCATCTACGGCACGAACAACGAATTCGGCTTCGACTACCTGCGCGACAACATGGCCCTCCGCAAGGAGGACACCGTCCAGCGCGGCCACCACTACGCGATCGTCGACGAGGTCGACTCGATCCTGGTGGATGAGGCCCGCACGCCGCTGATCATCTCCGGCCCGGCAGAGGACAACCACGAGTGGTACCCCGTCTTCGCGCGGATTGCACGAACGCTGACCAGGGACCGTGACTACGAGGTCGATGAGAAGAAGCGCACGATCGCGGTTCTTGCTCCCGGCATTGAGAAGGTCGAGGACAGGCTGGGCATCGAGAACCTGTACGAATCGGCCAACACCCCGCTGATCTCCTACCTCAACAACTCGATCAAGGCCAAGGAACTCTTCAAGCGTGACAAGGACTACGTCATCGCCAGCGGGGAGGTGTTGATCGTCGACGAACACACCGGACGCACGCTCGCCGGCCGGCGGTACAACGAAGGCCTTCACCAGGCGCTCGAGGCCAAGGAAGGCGTCCAGATCAAGGACGAATACCAGACCCTGGCCACGATCACGCTGCAGAACTACTTCCGCATGTACGACAAGCTCGCAGGCATGACCGGCACCGCCAAGACCGAGGAATCCGAGTTCCAGAAGATCTACGGCCTGGGCGTCATCCCGATTCCGACGAACCGTCCGATGATCCGCGCCGATCGGGCCGACCTGATCTACCGGACGCAGGAGGCCAAGTACGACGCGATCGTCGAGGACGTCGTCGGACGCCACGGGGCGGGGCAGCCGATCCTCATCGGCACTGCGTCCGTCGCCAAGTCGGAACTGCTCTCCGGGCTGCTCAAGAAGGCCAATGTTCCGCACCAGGTGCTGAACGCGAAGCATCACGAGTCTGAGGCCCAGATCGTTGCTGAGGCCGGGCGCAAGGGCGCCGTCACGGTGTCGACCAACATGGCTGGCCGCGGCACCGACATCATGCTGGGCGGCAACCCGGAGTTCCTCGCCGACCTGCAACTACGCAAGCAGGGCCTTGACCCGGCCGAGACGCCCGATGAGTACGAGGCTGCCTGGAACGAGACGCTCAAGGCGCTCGAGGACCAGGTGCAGGCTGAGCACGAGGAGGTGGTAGCCGCCGGTGGACTCTACGTGATCGGCTCCGAACGGCATGAATCCCGCCGCATCGACAACCAGTTGCGTGGTCGTTCCGGCCGTCAGGGCGACCCGGGCGAGTCCCGGTTCTACCTTTCGCTCTCCGACGACCTGATGCGCTTGTTCCGTCCGGAACTGCTGGAGCGGGCGCTGCTCGCGATGAAGGTGCCAGACGATGTGCCGATCGACATGAAATCGGTCTCGAAGTCCATCGAGGGCGCACAGAAGCAGGTCGAGAGCCAGAACTTCGAGATGCGCAAGAACGTCTTGAAGTATGACGACGTGATGAACCGGCAGCGTCACACAATCTACGGTGACCGCCGCAAGGTGCTCGACGGTATGGACGTGTCGGAGCAGCTGCGGACCGCCTGCAGCCGCGTCGTTGCCGATGTGGTGCGCACCCACACGCAGGGGATCCCAGAGGAGTGGGACATTGAGACGATGTTCACCGAACTCAAGACCCTCTACCCGGTGACGATGCGGGTTGAGGACATCGAGGAGGAACTGCCCGAGCAGGAAGAATTGGTCGAAGCGATCCAGGAGGACGCCGAAAGGGCCTACGACGCGCGCGAGGAGCAGCTTGGCGAAGAGACCATGCGCGAGTTTGAGCGTCAGGTCCTCCTCACCGTCCTCGACCGGAAGTGGAGGGAGCACCTCTACGAGATGGACTACCTCCGTGAGGGCATCGGGCTTCGTGCCATGGCGCAACGCGATCCGTTGATCGAGTACCAGCGCGAGGGTGGCGACATGTTCAACACGATGATGGACGCCTTCATGGAGGAGGTCATCGGGTACCTGTTCAACCTTGAAGTCAAGCCCCGCCAGGCGGAGCCGGAGCTCAAGGTGGGGCTGGTCACCTCCGAGACAGGCGAAGCCGTCAGCGTCTCCTCTCTCACCGGCGGCGTCGCTGCGGACGAACCGACACCTGTGCCCGACCCTGTCCCCGCACCGACGCCTGAGAAGGCAGCGCCACCTCGTGAACCCCTGGCCAGGGGCCTTGAGCGCAAGGCGGAACAGCGGCTCAGCTATTCGGCTCCCGACGAATCGGGAGAGGCGACCCGCAAGGGTGGACAGGTCGCGACGAAGACCGAGAAGGTCGGGCGCAACCAGCCCTGTCCGTGTGGTTCGGGTAAGAAGTACAAGATGTGCCACGGCCGGCCGGGGGCTGGCGAGAGCTGACGCTCAGACGGGGCAGGGCTGCAGGACAACCAGGTCGCTGCAGCGCCACCCCGTCCGATCGGAATCCAGCCGTAGCACGCAGGTGATCCAACGAGACGCCAGCGCCAGCCTGACGCTGGCCTCCACCGCGCTTCCGGTAGGCATCTGGGTACGGACCCCGCCGATCATCGTGCGGCGGAAGAGCCCCTCCTCGACGTATTCGACCAGCCGCACGAAAGCGGGTGACGCGAGGTGTGGGCGCAACTGGTGCAGGGCCCTCCGGCCCATCATGGCTTCGAGGACCGCGCTGATCAGATGCAGTGCCTGGGGCGGCGCAGATTCACCGCGATCGTCAACCGGAAGCGAGGGGATCGTGGAAAGTGGCGCGGGATGCTCGGCAAGTTGTGTCATGGCCTGACGCTAGGCCGGCCTCCTGCCCGCCCCCGCCTGCGGAGGCACCCCTGACAACACGTATCGCCGACGGACAACACTTTCGGATCCCCGGACAACACCGGAGGCTCAGCCGCCGAACATGAGCAGCAGCCCCCCGACGGTGAAGGCGACCATCACGAGCAACAGGGGAAGATGCACCTTGACTGAGCCTGGGGAGGAGCGCAGCGCGATGTCATGTGTCACGAGGACTCCCAGCAGGTGGCCTCCGACGATCAGGGCGACCTGCGCCAGGGCGACCACCATCGGGAACCCGAAAAGGGCCGTTCCCGGCGAGGCCTCGACCATGCCGAACAGGTTCCAGCCTCGGCCGACCGGATCGCTGAACCGGAACAGGGTGCGTTGGCCTTCCAGGTAGAGCATCGTCGAGTAGTGAGACAATGCGTAGCCCACCACAAGGGGTACCAGCCCGGGGGCCAACGCGTCCATCGACTGGTTCCGGTATGGAAGCGTGCCGAGCCGGAAAAGAAGGATGACGACGGCGACGCAGCAGGCCAGCGCCAGCGTCGCGACCACGAAAGCCGAATCCCCGAGCCCTTGGGTGGAACGCACCCACCAGGTGGTGTTCGAGAGCGCATCGAACAAGGTGCCGCCCAGCAGCACCGAGCACAAGATGGCCAGATGCCGGGGTGCCTTCCACGAAGCGAGGTTGCGCAGTGGGTTGAGCAGGACAATGACGCCGTCCCTGCTTCTTCCCCAAGGTGACAGCCTGGAGACGGTGGAGGCATACGCCTCGAACGGGTCCGCCCTTGCGATCCAGCGCTGCGAGGTCGCCAGCGTGCCGACGACCATCCAAACGACCCATCCGGTGGCGAAAACCCGCAGCACCGGGAGCGTGGCCCCACCGGGCTGGATGAGTTCCAGGTAGCTGAACACCAGCAGCGCGAGGGCCGCGGGCAGCACCGATACCGTCGATTCGTATGGTGCCGGGGCCGTGGCGCCGCTTCGGCTGAAGAGCAGGCGCCACGGGTTGGTGCGGCGGTAGACCTGCCCCAGGAGCAGCGAGGCGGGGACCAGACCGACCCAGAGCCAGACGTAGACGAATCCGAACACCGGGTTGTCGATCCGGTCGACGCCGAAGAGCAGCGCGATCAGCGCGACCAGCCAGACGGCCGCCACCACGATCCGGAGTGCGCGGGACACGCCGCGCGCGTCCACGAACGCGGTGAGGCGCGGAAGGGGTCGTCCGCACCGTTCCTCGAACCTTGGACTCCGCCACGCGAACAGCGCCACCCAGAAGGTGGCTACCAGCACGACAGCGCCCCCCATCACCACCATCCAGAACGGCAGCGGCAGATCATGCCGGGAGGCGATTCCGTGGAGCAGGATCACTTGACCACCAGGTTCAGCCACACCGCATCGGTGATGTGCGACTCGACCTCGTAGGTGCCGGACATGTCGGCCGTGAAGACGATATCGGTGGCCTGCCCGGCGGGAAGGTCCTCCTCGATCTCGTAGCCGTGTACATGGGCCCGGTCATCAGTGGGCGTGGTGATTCTCAGGGTCACCTCGGCGCCGAGCGGGACCTCGACGCTGAGGGTGGGAGCGGGCGGATCGGTGACGACCAGGTCGATGGTCTGGGGCGGCGCCGACGTGGCACCGCCACAGCCGACCAGCCCGATCGTCGCGATCAGGAGAAGGAGGAGACGGGCAGCAGGTTTCATCATCGTCGAACCTATCGGTTTTCATCCCCTGTTGCACAGTGGTCGTGGCGCCTGACTGCGCGGGTATGGATCGCCGTTCGGGCGACTGACTTCGTTGTCGTCGGTAGACGGAGTACGTAGGCTGAGGGAGTGAATCGTCAACTCGTCTTCGTTCCCATCGCGCCCGCCGAGTTGGGTGTCCTCGCCGGCGACCCGTTGGGTGTGCCGCGTGTCGCCTACACCGTCACGCCCCAACTGTTGGACGACCTCGGTTACGCGCCGAACGAGTCGGAGGATGCTGAGTACGCCGCGCTCGTGCTCGCCTCCGTTGCCGGGCTGGCGACCCATGGGGTCCGCCTCGTGGTGGTCGCAGAGGTCGACCCCGCGCTGGTCCTCGCAGGTGACGACCCTGCCAACGGTCAGGTGCTGCTGGAAGCCCTTCCAGCCGAGGCCATCACCTCCTGGTTCACGGATGAACCCGGCACAGACGTCTCCGCAGCAGCCGCAGCCAGCAACGGTCTCACGATCGACCAGGCTTGGGAACTTGGCCAGGTGCAGGACCTGCTCAGCAGGCATGACCTGCTCTGGAACGATGTCGTCGAGTATCGACGGCGATAGGAGGAAGGGCTCATGCCGCGCTCTATCTGGAAAGGCTCAATCTCGTTCGGCCTTGTGACCATCCCGGTCAGGCTCTACGGCGCGAGTGAAGACAAGGACGTCAGCTTCCACCAGGTGCACTCCACCGACGGTGGGAGGATCCGTTACCAGCGGGTCTGTGAGGTCTGCGGTGAGGTCGTCCAGTTCGCCGACATCGCGAAGGGGTTCGAGGCAGGTGACGGTCGCTTGGCCGTGCTCACGGATGATGACTTCGCGAACCTGCCGCTCAGTACCTTGAAGACGGTCGATGTGGTGCAGTTTGTCGCCGAGGGGGAGGTCGATCCGCGCTACTTCCAGCGGTCCTACTTCCTGGAGGCCGAGGCAGTCGGTCAGAAACCGTATGTGCTGTTGCGCGACGCTCTGGCGCGGGAGAACCGGGTCGCCGTCGTAAAGGTCGCGTTGAGGAGCAGGGAGTCGCTGGCGCTCATCCGTCCGAAGGACGACCTGCTCTTACTGCACACCATGTTCTGGCCGGACGAGTTGCGTGACGGTTCGTTTGCCGCCCCGCCTGCCGAGGTGAGCGTATCCGAAGCGGAGATCGAGATGGCCAAGCTCCTCATCGCGCAGTTGGAGGGCACATTCGATCCCGAGGCCTACACCGACTCGTACCGGGAGACGCTTCTTGAGGTGGTCGAGGCGAAACTCGCGGGCGCCGCGGTGCCAGAGGCCACCGATACCTCCGCGCCCGTCGGGGACGTGGTGGACCTTATGGCAGCGCTCAGGGCCTCAGTGGATGCCGCGAAGAAGCGGCGGGCAGCCGCCGAGGCTACCAAGGCCGGTTGATGCACCCGACCGTCATTTCTTTCGACGACGAATCCGAGGCGGAGGAGACCGCAGAGGCGCTCAGGTCCGTCGGACACTACGTGGAGACCGGACGAGAGCGATTCCTGGGCGAGGATGATGACGAGGCCGTCGTCTTCCTCGTGCTCACCGATGCCCGGCCGAGCCAGGCCAGGGGCCATGTCGTGGGGGAGGGGTTCGTCGTCAGCTGACCCCTCATCCGACAGCGAGGCCTTCGAGGTTCCGCGGTTCGCCTGGTGGGTCAGGGCTTGCGGGACAACCAGTCGGTCGCCCTGCGCTCCAGGCCGTCGAAGGCGTCAGTGATGAAGGGTTCCACCTGGGACTCGATCTTCTTGCCGAACAGCGGAACGCGCACCGTCAGGTCGCCCGTGTAGCGACCCTCGGTCCGCGCGCCGCGAGGCGTCAGGGCGGCGGTTGCGTTGACCTCAACCGGCATGCCGGGGACGTCGACCTCCACGGTGCCGGGGATCGAGCCGTCCGCTCGCAGTGCCTCGAACCGGAACACCTGGTTGATGCGGATGGAGCTTCCGATGAACTTCGTCAGGTTGCCCGGAACGGCGAGCACCATGCCGAGCTTGGTGTGGTCCGCGGTCACCTCGACGGTGTGCTCGGTGGCCCCCGCATGGGTCGCGACATCGTCAAGGAAGGCGGTGTTGCGCAGCAGTGCGGCCACCGTCTCAGGAGCGGCGTCGTAGCTGTGGGTGTAATCGAGCTTCATGTGACCCAAGGGTAGCGGGGGATGTACCTGGTCCCGGTCCCCATCCGCGCGCGGTGTCGACCGGCCCCGTGCTGTACTTCAGCCGCGCTGCGTCGGCCCGGCCTTCTCTTCCAAGGTCCGGCGGTGGGTCTCCCGTTCGCGGATCAGCCACGCAGGAGGATCAGCGATGAGCCGCCCGATTTCTTCAGCGTCGAGCGCCTCGGTGAGCCCGGAGCGCGCGAGTCCGGAGCGGGAGACACCGAGCTTCTGTGCGACCACGTCTCGGGGAAATGGGCCGTTGCGGCGAAGCTCCACCAACCAGGCGGGAGGATCGGAGCGCAGGTCGTCGAGCTCTTCACGGGTGTGCGAGGTGCTCTGGAACTCCTCCGGTGCGGCGGGCAGGTAGATGCCCAGCTTTGCTGCCGCGGTGATCGGCTTCAGCGTCTGGCTCATGTGCGCAGCCTACGGGTAGCCTTCTTCGGGTGACGAATCTTCGCATCGGACGGGTGCCAGGCGTGACCCTCACGAAGTGGGAGCGAATCTGGAGGGAGCGATACCCGAGGGTCCCGCTGGAGGTGCACGATGTCGGCACGGATGACCAGCGGCGCGTGGTGATCGACCACGTCGTCGACATGTGCTTCGCCCGCCTCCCGATCGATCGGGTGGGCCTGCACGCCATCCCCCTCTACTCCGAGGTGCCCGTGGTCTGGCTCTCGCCGGACCACCCGCTGGCCACGTTCGACACCTTGGTCACGGCCGATCTGGCCGGGGAGAAGGTATGTTACGACATCGACCAAGGCAGCATCGATCTGGCCACCGCCTCCGCGGCGGTGCTGAGGGTGCCGATGTCGGTGGCCAGGAGCAGGTCCCGCCGCGATCTCGTGTACCGGCCGGTCACCGATGCGGCCCCCACCACCGTGGCACTGGTGTGGCGCGTCGACGATGACAACGAGTTGCTCGACGAGTTCATAGGTGTCGTGCGAGGCCGGACGGTCAACAGCTCCAGAAGTGCTCAGACGCGGACCGCAGCACCACGAAAAGGCAGGCTGGGCAGGGAAAACACCACGAGTCGGCCCCGGAAGGCGCGGCGACCCCAATAGGATGGGCCCATGAGGATCGACTTGCACACCCATTCACGTGTTTCCGATGGGACCGACACCCCCACCAGCTTGGTGATGAAGGCACACCAGGTCGGTCTGGATGTGCTGGCGCTGTGCGATCACGACACGTTCGGTGGCATCCCGGAAGCGATGGAGGCGGGTAAACGGATCGGGGTGAAGGTGCTGTGCGGCATCGAATTGTCGACGGTGCATGACGGCCACTCGGTGCACGTGCTCGGCTACGGC
This sequence comes from Tessaracoccus bendigoensis DSM 12906, assembly GCF_900141915.1. GTDB lineage: Bacteria > Actinomycetota > Actinomycetes > Propionibacteriales > Propionibacteriaceae > Arachnia > Arachnia bendigoensis. The sequence continues at coordinate 98,754 of NZ_FQZG01000004.1, forward strand.
TGCGACCCGTTCGACCGCGACCTCAACGAGGAGCTGGGCCGGATCCGGTTCGGGCGCACCGACCGGCTGCCGACGATGCTGCGTCGGCTGGAGGAGATTGGGGTGCCGATCACCGCGGAGGAACTGAGCGAGGCGGCCGGAGGGTCGCCGTCGATCGGCCGACCTCACGTCGCCGACGCGCTGGTGGCACGCGGCTATGTCGCAGACCGCGATGAGGCGTTCGCCAAGTGGCTGGGCGAGGGCCGACCGGGGTTTGTGAGCAGGTACGCGGTGCCGCTGGAACGGGGCATCGACCTCATCCACGAGGCGAAGGGTGTGGCTGTCATCGCGCACCCCTGGGGCCGTGGCAACCGTGAGGTGCTGCCTGCCCCCTACCTTGAAGAACTCGTCAGAACCCACGATCTCGAGGGCATTGAGGTGGATCATCCAGATCACGACGATGACACCCGGGAGTTGCTGTTCGAGATGGGGGCGAGGGTCGGCCTTGTGCGCACCGGTTCCAGCGACTATCACGGCACGGGCAAGAAGAACAACCCGCTGGGTGCGAATCTGACCAGGCCGTCGGCCTACCGCGACCTCGTCGGGCGCATCCGCCGACGCGGCGGGGTGGTCTAGTCGGCTAGGCTGGGGCCGCATAAACTCCGGCACAGACAAGGCAGTACCCACATGTCGCTCGATCAGGCCACGCCCGATTCTGATGCTTCGCTGGCCCGTTCCACAGAACGCAGCCTCGAACTCGAGGCTCAGATCGCCAAAGACCCCGCACGATTCCGGATCCTCACCGGAGACCGACCAACCGGGCACCTCCACATCGGGCACTATTTCGGGTCACTTCAGAACCGGGTGCGGCTCGCTGAGCTCGGGATCGACACGATGATCCTGATCGCTGATTATCAGGTGATCACCGACCGGGACGGTGTCGGTCCGATCCGCGAGCGCGTCTTTTCGCTGCTGGCCGACTACCTCGCCGTCGGTCTGGATCCGGCAAGTGCCACCTTCTTCACCCACTCCGCGATCCCCGCCCTGAACCAGTTGATGCTGCCGTTCCTGTCGCTCGTCACAGATGCCGAACTGCGCCGCAACCCCACTGTGAAAACGGAGCTGGACGATACCGGTGGCCGCCCGATGTCCGGGCTGCTGCTGACCTATCCGGTGCATCAGGCGGCCGACATCTTGTTCTGCAAGGCGAACCTGGTACCTGTCGGCAAGGATCAGTTGCCGCACCTTGAGCAGGCCCGGGTCATCGCACGCCGCTTCGATGAACGCTATGGGCGCGCCGACAAGGACCACCCGGTGTTCCCCGAGCCGGACGCGCTCCTCAGCGCCTCGGGGACCATCCTCGGCCTCGATGGGCAGAAGATGAGCAAGTCAAAGGGAAACACCATCGAACTTCGGATGAGCGCCGACGAGACCGCCAAGCTGATAAAGCGCGCGGTGACCGATTCCGATCGACACATCACCTTCGACCCCGAGAACCGGCCGGAGGTCTCCAACCTCGTCAACCTGGTGGCCCTTACGCAGAAGCGTCGGCCAGAAGAGGTCGCAGACGAGTTGGGGGATGCAGGCGGCGGCGGGCTCAAGAAGGTGCTGACCGAGGCGCTCAACGAGTACTTCGCGCCCATCAGGGCCCGTCGCGCGGAGCTGGAGGCCGACCCGGGATTCCTGCGCAGCGTCCTCAGCGATGGCAATGAGCGGGCCAACGCGATCGCCGATCAGACGCTGACGGAGGTCCGGACAGCCATGCAGATGACCTACTGAAGCCGGACCACAAACGGCAGCGGCCGCATCCCCCCGGGGATGCGGCCGCTGGCGTCTGCGCGCTATTTGGCCTCGTCGGGCTTGACCTCGACACCGTTTACCGTGCGACGGCGGCGGCGCCGTGGCTTTGACGGCGCGGACTCGCCTTGTGCTGGGGCCGCGCGGTCTCCCGATGAGTGGGTTGACCGGCGCCTGTGACGGCGCTCGCCACCGTCGCCGGTCGACGCCTTCCGCGAGGGACGCTCGGAGCGCTCCTTGGCGACGGCTCCCGGCAGGCGACCCTTCGTGCCTTCCGGAATGTCCAGGTCGGTGAACAGGTGCGGAGACGTCGAGTACGTCTCGGCCGGGTCGGGCATGTCGAGGTGGAGAGCCTGATCGATCAGCTTCCAACGGTGGAGGTCCGACCAGTCGACCAACGTCACGGAGACGCCCGAGTTGCCCGCCCGCCCGGTGCGCCCGATACGGTGCACGTAGGTGGCGTCCGTGTCGGGGCACTCGTAGTTGACGACGTGGCTGACGCCGGTGATGTCGATACCGCGTGCCGCCACGTCGGTCGCGACCAGCACGTTGATGGTGCCGGCCCTGAACTTCTTGAGCGCACGCTCGCGGGCCTGCTGATTGAGGTCGCCGTGAATCGCGCCGACGGCGAATCCCCGGTCCACGAGATCGTCCATCAGGCGCTGTGCGGCGCGCTTGGTGCGTGTGAAGACCATCACCTTGGTGGTCTGATTGCCCTGCAGCAGGCGGGCGACGATCTCCGGCTTGTCGAGGTCGTGTGCCTGGTACACGAACTGCTCGATGTCCGGCACCGTCATCTGGGCGTCTTGGCCCTCCGCCCGGATGTTGATGGGCTTGTTCAGCGTTGCCCTGGCCAGGGTGAGGATCGGGGCGGGCATCGTCGCTGAGAACAGCATCGTCTGCCGATCTGACGGCGTCTTGTGGAGGATCCGTTCGATGTCGGGAAGGAAACCGAGATCCAGCATCTCGTCTGCCTCGTCGAGGACGAGCACCTGCACGTGGCTCAGATCCAAGGCGCCGCGATCCGCGAGGTCCAGCAGGCGGCCGGGAGTGCCGACCGCGATGTCGATGCCTTTTGCGAGGGTATCCAACTGTTCGTCGTAGCCGGTGCCACCGTAGATGGTGAGAACCCTCATCTTCAGATGCTTGCCGGCCACATCCATGTCGCGGCCGACCTGCAGCGCCAGTTCACGTGTGGGGCACACCACCAGCGCGCGGGGCTTGCCGTGGGACGGCTTCACGCCCTCGGAGATGGTCACCATCCGGTGCAGCAGGCTGACGCCGAAAGCCAGGGTCTTGCCGGTGCCCGTGCGGGCCTGGCCGATCAGGTCGCTTCCTCCCAGCGCCAGCGGAATGGCCAGCGCCTGGATCTGGAAGGGGTGGACGATGCCGGCATCAGCCAGCGCCGACGTGATGGATTCATGGACGCCAAGGTCGGCGAATGTATCGTCGACCGCTATCTCGTTGTCGCTCAGGGTCAAACCTTTGATCAAGTATGAACTCACGGCGCGCAGTGGCGCTGCCGGAGGCGGACGGGTTGCGCCCGCATACCGGGCAGTCTAACGCAGGTGTGAGCGATGGGCTCAGACGGTGCCGAACCCCACAGCCCTGGTGGCGGATGCGCCGAGGTCCACATAGCCGATCTTTGTGGCGGGAATCATGATTCGGCGGCCCTTGTCATCGGTCAGATCGACGATTGACGACTCGACGACAGCCCTACGGATCTGCTCTGCGATCTCTTCTGGGGCGGAGCTGGTCTCGATCGTGACCTCGCGTGCGATATCGGTGATTCCGAACTTGACTTCCATGAGTGCCACTCTAGTGTCCCAGGCCAAGCCACCGACAACCGACGGGGCCCATGAAAGGGGTGAGCGGAGGCGCGTCAGCACTCGATGCGCGCCACCACCGCGGTGGTGTTGTCGCGTCCACCCTGGTCGTTGGCCCATGCCACGAGCCGCTCGCAGAGTTGGCCGGGCGCCGGGGCCTCGGCCAGTTCTGCCCGGAACAGCGCAGACATGGCCTCCGGGGAACTCGCGTAGTTCCACAATCCGTCGGAACAGAGCAGCAGCCAACCGTTGCACTCAGGGTGGAAGACGATCACGGAGGGGGTGACATCGGTGGCCTGCCGCCCGAGCCACTTGGTGATCGCATGCGCCTGGCTCGACTGCTCGGCATCGTCTCTGGTCATGCCGAGCATGATTCGGGCCTGCGCCATCGAGTCGTCGGTCGACAGGAGGCGGCACGAGCCGTCATCTCCCAACCAGTAGGCCCGGGAGTCGCCGACGTTGCCGACGGCGAGCGTGCCCTCGTCGATGCCGGCCGCGATCAGGGTGCACGCCGACGGATCTTCCCTGGCTTCGAGCACCGCGCGGTTGGCCCCTTCGAAGGCCTGGACGAAAGCGAGATTCGCAGCCAGCCCCTGATGGTGGGCGCTGACCATGAGTTCGACCGCCGTCCGCGCCGCCACCAGGGAGGCGACCTCGGAGCCCTCGGCGGTCGTCACCCCGTCCGCAACCGCGATCATCGCTGTGCGGTGCGACTTGTCACGCACCGCAAGACACATCGCATCCTGGTTCGTCGGATGCCTGAGCCCGGTGTCGCTGCAGCCCGCCAACCAGGGGGCCGGCACGCGGGCGTAGTGCGAACGCTCTGAACGGTCCTCATGCATCTGGTCGGTCACTCCCAATCTCCCAACGCCTCAGCTGGTCAGGTCAGCGGTTCGGGCAACTCAGGGCTGTCCGGGGTCGGCATCTGAGTCTCCCATAGATCTCCGAGACTATGCACCCGCTCAAGCGCCTCGCCGGGGGAGACTGCCAGCGACGTCTCCGGCTGCAGTGCCGCGACCTCGTCCCACGTGAGCGGGGTGGCCACAGATGGCCGATTGAGGCCGCGGACCGAATAGGCACAGACGGTGTTCCGGGATGCCAGGTTCTGGGCGTAGTCGACGAAGATGAGGCCGGTGCGGGCCGCCCGGCTCATGTTCGCGACGAAGATCTTCGGATGTGACGACGTGAGCAGCCTGGCCAGCGACAGCGCGAAAGTGTAGACCTCAGATGCCGGGGTGGGGGCGATCGGAACGCTCAGCTGCAACCCCTTATTGCCGGAGGTCTTGGGAAACGCCACCAAACCGACCTCGGCCAGTTGTGTGGCGGTCATGATGGCTGCCCGCGCCGAGTCTGCCGGGGTGGTTCCGGGGCCGGGATCGAGGTCGATGATCAGTGTCGTGGCTCGAGGCTCATCCTCACCTTCCAGGACGATCCCCATGGGCCCCGACGTGGCCTCTGTCGTGCGCCACTGAGGCGTGTGCAATTCGACTGCGGCAAGGTTGGCGAGCCAGGCGAGGGTGGCACGGTCAGGCGCGGTGACATAGTTGACCGAGCCTGCCGAGGTCGCCACAGATACCGTCTTCACCCATTCGGGAGTGCCCGCTGGGGCGTTCTTCTCGAAGAACGAGCCTGCGGCGGTGCCTTCGGGGAACCGCACCCGGGTGATCGCACGGTCCCGCAGATGCGGCAGCATCGCCTCGGCCACCTCCACGTAGTAGGAAATCAGCTCGCCCTTGGTGAACCCATCCGGGAAGAGCGGCTTGTCCAAGTTCGTGAGGTTGAGTGCGACGCCGTCGATGTGGGTTGCGATCCTGTCGGTCATCGGTCTCCTCGGTTGCGCAAATCATGCCATGGCCTCCAGGCCAGTTCTTCCCCAGGTGAAAATGTCGGTGGTTGGTGGTTGCATGGTGCCCATGAGCTTCCGGATAGCGCTTCGCAACCCGCCGCACCTTCCGGAGCTCAACGGCGAGCAGGTGGCTGCCGCGGCGCCACATCGTGGCGTGTCGGTCGTGCTCGGCGGCCCGGGGACGGGCAAGACGTTGGTGGTCACGCAGGCTGCCGCTGGCCGTGTCCTCGCCGGCGGCTCCTTGGAGCGGGTCATCGTGCTCGCCCATTCACGCACCGCCGCCCAGCAGTTGCGTCGCGACATCACCCGCAGGCTGCCCCGGGCCCAGACCTCGGCGCAGGTCACCACCGTCCACGGGCTGGCCCTCGGCCTGATGCGGCGGTTCTGGCCGCACGCGGACACCCCCTGGCGGCTGATGCGGGCACCTGAGCAGGAGTCACGAATCCGTGAGCTGCTGGTCGGCTCCCGGGCCGACCATTGGCCAGACGAGGCGCACGCCGCACTAGGCACGAGGGCCTTCGCCCGACAGCTGCGCGAGGTGCTGGCCCGCGCGAGGCAGCTCTCACTCGACTCGGACGGGCTTGCGGCCCTGGCGGCTGAGGCGGGCGACCCGCTGTTCAGCGGCGTTGCCCGGTTCATGGAGGAGTACCTCATCATCGGAGACTTCTCCGGCACTCTCGACTACGCCGAGCTGATCTACCGGACACGTCTGCTGCTCACCGAACCCGACGTGGCTGCCGGGGTGGCTGCCACCTTCGACGCGGTGATCGTTGACGATGCCCACGAGTTGGACCCCGCTCAGGTGGCGCTCATCGCGGATCTGGCGCGCGTCGGGTTGCCCGTGCTGGCAGTGGGGGATCCGCACCAGCGCATCGGGGGGTACCGCGGCGCCAGCCGCAGTGCGCTCGCGGACCTGGCCGCAGTGCCCGGAGCACGCCTGTCCATCCTCCACATGGGGTGGCGCAACGCGGCCGAGGTCGCCGAGGCGCTGGCCGGCCTGGATGCCAGGCTGGACCAACTGCACGCGGCGCCCGCGCCGAAACCGGTCGGTGCCGCCGGGCTGGTCAAGGCGCGGATCTTCGACGACGAGTCCGCCGAACTCGCTCACGTCGCCGCCGAGCTCAGGCATTCGGTCACGCGTGAGGGCAACGCATGGTCCGACCTTGTCGTGGTCACAAGGGCTGGTCGTGCCCAGCTGAGCGCGGTCGCGACCGCGTTGATCCGGCTGGGGGTGCCTGTCGAGGTGTCGGGCGATGAGATCGCGTTGTCTGAGCAGCCGGCGGTGGCCACGCTCCTGCTCGCCCTGTCCGTCGCGGCCAGAGGGGCCGCACCCGAAAGCGATGAAGCGCGGCTGTTGCTGGCTTCGCCGCTCTGCGGACTCGACGGGGTGGCGCAGCGGGGCCTGGCACGCTCCCTGCTCGCCTCACATGCCGGTCTCGGCACGTCGGGAGCTTTGTTGGGCCGGAGCCTGAGGGAACCGGAGCTGCTCGACGGCCTCGTGACGCCCGAGGCCGAGGCGGCCCGTGACCTTGCCGGGCTGCTGCGGCGCGTCTCGGCACTGCTCGCAGGTGAGGCCGAGGTTCAAGTGGCGCTCTGGGAGCTCTGGGATGCCACCGACTGGCCTACGCGGCTGCGCGAACAGGCGCTCGGCGGGTCGCGGCGAGCCAACGCCGACCTGGACGCGATCGTCGAGCTGTTTGAACTTGCCGCTCGCATGGCGGAGCTGCGTGGGGCTGCCGGGGCTCTGACCTTCGGGCAGGAGGTGGCCGGGCAGGAGATCCCGGCCGACACCGGGCGCGAGCTGGTGGCCGAAGGGCGGGGTGTGCGCGTGATCACCGCGCACCGCACACGCGGGCTCGAATGGGAGCGCGTCTGGGTCATCGGCGTGCAGGAGGGTCTGTGGCCAAGGCTGAACCGGGCCGGTGTGATGCTTGATCCTGAGCGTCTCTCCGCCACGGGGCTGCAGCCTTCGAACCCAGCCGCCCAACTGGTACCGGAGCGCCAACTGTTCTATGTCGCCTGCTCCCGGGCCCGGTCTCTGCTCTCGGTGAGCGCCGTGCAGGGGATCGACGGTGAAGGGGGGAGGCCATCACGGTTCCTCGGCGAGTTGGGGGTGCCGGTGGAGCGGGTCCACGGGAGCCCGGGAGCGCTGCTGTCGACCGCAGCGCTCGTCGGCGACCTCAGGCGGAGCCTGGAAGACGAGGCCGTCTCGCCTGGCCTGCAGCGTGCCGCCGCGCTCAGGCTCGCAAGGTTGGCGGAGATCTCGGCACCGGACGGGTCGCCCGGGTTTCCGGGCAGCGATCCGTCAGGCTGGTGGGGCGCGGGAAGCCCGACCTCTGGCAGCGCCCCACCGACCGGTCCGATCCAGATCACCGGCAGTTCCCTGGAGGCCCTGCTTGAGTGCCCCCGACGCTGGTTCCTCGCGAGGAGGGCGAAGGCAGAAGGAAACCGCCAGTCCCGTGCCTCGATCGGCGACATCGTGCACCTGATCGCTCGGCAGGCGGCCGAGGTCGGCCTTACCGCAGAGCAGATGCGCGCCGAACTCGACCGGGTCTGGGAACAGATCCCGTTCGAGGCCGAATGGTTGTCCGCCACCGAGCGCTCAGCGATCGACGACGCCCTCGACCGATTCGCCCGCTACCAGGACTCCTCGGATCTGCTCGCCGTGGAGCAGGGGTTCCGGGTCCCACTTAGCATCGGGGACCGGGAGGTCGTCCTGGTCGGCACCGTCGATCGGCTGGAACGTGACGGGCAGGGCCGCCTCCGCGTCGTCGACCTGAAGACCGGCGGCCGGATCCCGCGTGAGGCCGAGGTCACAGACCATGCCCAACTCGGTGTCTATCAGCTGGCCGCCAGCCTCGGCGCCTTCGATGGCCTCTCAGGCGGGGAGCGCAGGGTCGCCCCACCTGCCCTGGCCTATCTCCGCGCTGACGGTGCGCTCCCGGCCATCGTGACGCAGCCGTCCATCGATGAAGCTCCCGCGCTGCCCGACCAGGAGCTGACGGTGGGGCCGACCTGGGTGCACGACCGGATCGCGCAAGCTGTCGACATCATCCGGGGAGGCGACTTCGACGCCGTCGAGTGCGGGGCATGCCGCTATTGCCAGTTCTCGGATTCATGCCCCATCCGGGACCGGGCAGGGAGGAATCAGCACTGATGAGCATCCGCCCGATTCGCCGCGCACTGCTGACCACACCAGGTCAGCTGGTCGATTCGCTTCAGATCCCGTTCTCCGATGAGCAACTGGACGCCATCACAGCACCGCTCGAGCCCACCGTGATCATCGCAGGTGCGGGCAGCGGCAAGACAACCGTGATGGCCGCACGGGTGGTGTGGCTCGTCGGGACGGGGCAGGTCAGGCCCGAGCAGGTGCTGGGGCTCACCTTCACCCGGAAGGCCGCCGCTGAGCTGGCCGACCGGATCTCGTCCGCACTGGACCGTGCGGGGGTGTTGGCGGGTGTCCCGGACGAAGGCGCGGAACTGGTGATGACGTACGACTCGTTCGCTGCCCGGCTGGTAAGCGAGTTCGGGCTGCGGATCGGCATCGAGCGCGACCCGGTGATGGTAACGGGCGCCAGTCGCTTCCGCCTCGCGACAAGAGTGGTCGCCGATGCCCCCGGCCCGTTCCGGAGCATCAGTCGGCTGCGGCACCACTCCATCCCCGAGCGGATCCTTGCCCTCGACGCCGAGATGCAGTCGCACCTGGTCGACGGCGACGCCGTGGCCGAGGCGACCCGGCGCGCAGGGCAGGCATTCGAGCAGGCGCCACTATACCGCGGCAACGTGATGAAGGACGTGCAGGCCGCCCTCGACGCAGGTGCCGAACGCCTCGAATTGCTCGACCTCGTGGGCCGCTACCAGGACCTGAAACGTCGTCTCGGCGTGGTCGAGTTCGCCGACCAGCTCCGGGAATCCGTACGGCTGGTCGGGGAGGTACCCGGTGTCGGAACGGAATTGCGGGACCGGTTCCGGGTGGTGCTGCTCGACGAGTACCAGGACACCTCGGCTGCGCAGGCGCGGCTCCTGCGCGGGCTGTTCACCGGCCCACCCGATTCCGACGCGATGGGGTTCCCCGTCACCGCCGTAGGTGACCCGTACCAGGCGATCTATGGGTGGCGAGGAGCGGCGGCAGCGAACATCCTCGAGTTCCCCTACCACTTCCGCCGCGGCGACGGCACACCGGCCCTGCGGCAGAGCCTCAGCGTCAACCGGCGCAGCGGACAACGGATCCTCGACGTCGGCAACACCCTGGCCGCGGGTCTGCGGGCCGCCCCAGGTGAGGCTGGCGTCTCCCTGGTGGCACCCGTGGGTGCCCCTCCCGGCGCGGTCGCGGCCGCCACCTTCGACACGTTCCCGGACGAGGTCGACTGGCTGGTCGAGGCGATCATCGGTCGTCAATCGAGCGGGGTTGCCTGGGCAGAGCAGGCCGTGCTGGTGCGCAGGAACGCGCTGCTGGCGCCCCTGTTCGAGGCGCTGCGGGACCGCGACGTGCCGGTGGAGATCGTGGGCCTCGGCGGTCTGCTCGGATTGCCCGAGATCGCGCCGATCGTGTCCACCCTCAGGATCATCGATGATGTGACGGCCAACCCGGACGTTGCGGCACTGCTGACGGGTCCACGATGGGCTGTCGGGCTCGCCGACCTTGAGGCCCTCGGGAACCGGGCCGTCGAACTCGCGCAGGGACGGCGACGGGCCGAAGGCTTCGAGGAGTCGCTCGTGGACGCCGTCACGCAGGCCGACCCAGGTGAAACGCCGTGCCTGCTGGATGCGGTGGCCGACCCGGGGGGAGCGCCCCTGACCACCGAGGCCCGCGACCGGCTGGCCCGATTCCATGCAGAACTGGCCGGGTTGCGCCGCCACGCGAGCGACCCGGTGGCCGACCTGGTAGCCAGGGTGGTCACCGTGCTCGGGCTGGAGCCGGAGCTCATCGCGACGGGTCGGGGCACCGCTCAGGTGGCGCGGTTCCTGGCCGAGGTCTCCAGCTACACCGATGTCGACGGCGACGGTACGCTCACTGGGCTGCTCGCCTACCTGGACGCGGAGGAGGATCATGGTGAAGGGTTGATGCAGGCCGTGCCCACCGCCGACGATTCGGTAAAGCTCATGACGGTGCACCGCGCCAAGGGCCTCGAGTGGGACACCGTCTACCTGCCGAGCCTCGTCGACAAGGTCTTCCCTGCGGAGTCACGCAGTGGCGCATGGCCGTCCAAAGCCCAGACGATGCCGGCCACGCTGCGTGGAGACGCTGACGCCGTCCCACAGCTGAGGAATTTCGACAAGGCGGGGCTCGGGGCCTACCGGGACGAGTTGAAGAGCGATCACCGCCTCTCAGAGGACCGGTTGGCCTATGTCGCAGTCACCAGGGCGAAGCGGTTCCTCGTGGCGTCCTCGCACGTCTGGACGCCGGGAAACGTCAGGCCAAGGGGAGAGTCACCCTATTTCGCGGTGGTGAAGGAAACGGCCTTGTCGCTCGGCACGTTTCTCGACGAGACGACCCGCGGGCTGGACGCGAACCCGGTGCCGTCCACACCGCAGCGCGCACACTGGCCCACCGTGGCCTCCCCCGATGCCAGCGCCCGACGTCACGAGGCGGTTGCATTGGCCCTTGAGGCGAGCCGACTGCAAGCGACCGACCCCGAACGGGCCGACGAATGGGTCTGGCAGTCCGGAACCACGAACGAGGCTGAAGCCGCGCAGCTGGCGGCTTGGGACGAGAGCGCGGGACACCTCACAGACCTGCTGGCCAGGCGGCGCGACCGGGCGGTGCGGCTTCCCGATGGGCTGTCCGCCACGGCGTTGATGGCGCTGCGCAACGACCCGGGGCAGTTTGCGCTCGGCCTGCTCCGACCGATGCCCCGCAAGCCTTCCACCGAGGCCAGGATCGGCACGCGCTTCCACGCCTGGCTGCAGGAGCGGTTCTCCCTGCCCGCCGGTCTCGACGAATTGGTCGCGCCGGATCTGCCGCCCGCCGACGACCTGCGCGCGCTCGTGGCCGCTTTCGAATCCGGGCAGTTCGCCGATCTGGCGCCCATCGGTGTGGAAGTACCCTTCCTGATGAGCCGTGGAGGCCACATCCTGCGTGGCCGGATCGACGCCGTCTACGCATGGCAAAGTCATGGCCTGGACTACCTGGTGGTCGACTGGAAGACGTCTCGGCGATCGGCCGACCCACTGCAATTGGCCGTTTACCGGCAGGCATGGGCGGAAGCCCGTGGCGTCGACCCCGGCCGGGTCGGTGCGGCGTTCTACCATGTGCTGAACGATCAGTTGCGGATGGTCGAGGCCCCCGCCTCGCTGATCGACGCGGCGCTGAGGATCGGAGTTGAGTCGTGAGCTACTGGAGCGGGCCGTCGTCGTTGGATCGTGTCGCAGATGCCCGAAGCGATGCGCAGCTGGATGAGGCATGGCGTCGCGCGCTGGTGCTGCGAGTCGACGGTGACGGGAGGGTCGCGGCCGATGCCGGTCGCCCGGCGGCTGTGCCCGCCACCGGGTCACGCACCGGCGACGACATCTACCTGGGCGTTTTCGACGGTCGGGCGTGGTTTGCCAGGTCGGTTCCTGAGCTGGTCGGCGAGTCCATCGCATGGAGGGACGCCCCACCCGACGAACACGACCCGATAGCGGCCGCGGTGTTCCTATCCAGGTGGAACCGGATGGCCCCCGTGTGTGAAAGGTGCGGATCCCCGACCGTGCCAGACCTGGGAGGGGTGCGGCGGGTTTGCCCGTCGTGCGGCTGGATCGCCTTTGCACGGATAGATCCGTGCGTCATCGTCGCAATCACCGATCCTGACGACCGCCTGCTCCTGGCCCGGAACTTCCAGTGGCCGGTTGGCCGCGTGTCGATCATCGCAGGCTTCGTGGAGGCGGGTGAGTCGGTGGAGCAGGCCTGTCATCGTGAGGTTGCCGAAGAGGTAGGAGTCACGCTTGAGAGCCTCAGCTACGTCAGCAGCCAGCCCTGGCCGATGCCGAGGTCGCTGATGCTCGGATTCGAGGCGCGTGCGGTCGACTCCCGGATAAACATCGACGGCGACGAGATCCTGGCGGGTACCTATTACACCCGCGCGGAACTCGCCGCCGCCGTCTCTATCGGTGAAGTTGTACTACCCGGTGGGGACTCGATCGCCCGACACCTCATCGAGCGTTGGCTCAGCTCACGCTGAGCCGACTCGTCTCATCCTGAATCCGGCTCGCGACCTCATTCAGCTTCTCGCGGTGGGCTGCGGCGTGATGCGCGCAGAAGAGAAGCTCCCCGCCTGAGCGGAGGAACACACGAAGATAGGCCTGAGCGCCGCATCGGTCACAACGGTCGAGTGCGGTAAGGGTCGGGTCTGTGGCGAGTTCGGTCATCTTGGCCTCCCATGCTTGAACTTGCTCTCTCATCTACATTGTCCAACGTACCTGCGTCGTTCAATGTTCCCGTGCAATGGGTCCAGCGTTTCGCAGTGGGAGGACTCCCACCACGGTGGGTAGTCTAGCCCGGTGCAGACCACGAGCAAGCAGCAGCATTCGCGCGAGTATGAGGCCAAGAACCTCCTCGTCCTGGAAGGACTCGAGGCTGTGCGCAAGCGCCCGGCGATGTACATCGGCTCGACCGACACCCGCGGGCTCATGCACTGTCTCTGGGAGATCATCGACAATTCGGTCGATGAGGCGCTGGCCGGGTTCGGCACTGCGATCGAGGTGGTGCTGGGCGATGACGGTTCGGTGATCGTGCGGGACGAGGCGCGCGGGATCCCCGTTGACACCGAGCCGCGAACCGGACTGTCCGGGGTAGAGGTGGTATTCACCAAGCTCCACGCCGGGGGCAAGTTCGGCAACTCCTCCTACAACGCGACAGGCGGCCTGCACGGTGTCGGGGCCTCGGTCGTGAACGCCCTCAGCTCCCGCCTGGACGTGCAGGTCGACCGATCCGGGTCCACCTGGGAGATGAGTTTCAGGCGGGGTGTGCCGGGAGTCTTCGACGGGGACGGCCCCGAGGCGGGTTTCACCCCTCAAGGGGGCCTCCGGAAGGTCGGACGGGTCGCGAAGACGAAAACCGGCACCCGGGTGCGCTACTGGCCCGATCGGCAGATCTTCCTGACCGACGCGGGGCTGTCCGTGCCCCAGCTCCACGACCGGGCACGCCAGACGTCCTTCCTGGTGCCCGGGTTGAGGATCGTGGTCGAGGACCGGCGCGACGCCGGCATGCCCGCCCGTGAGGAGTTCATGCATGAAGGCGGGATCACCGAGTTCGCCGAGTTCCTGGCTGCCGACGGGCCGCTCACCGACGTCATCCGGCTGAGGGGCACGGACTCATTCACCGAAACGGTTCCGATGCTGGATGCGGCAGGGGCGATGACCGCCACCGACGTCGAGCGCGACCTCGACGTCGACATCGCGGTGAGATGGGGGACCGGCTACGACACGACGCTGCGCTCATTCGTCAACATCATCGCCACCCCGAAGGGTGGCACCCACGTCTCCGGTTTCGAGCGGGGCCTCACCCGAGCATTCGTGAAGTCGTTCGAGGGAACCCGTGGGCTGTTGAAGGCCGGTGAGGAGATCGTCAAGGACGACTGCCTGGAGGGTCTGACCGCCGTGGTCACCGTCAGGCTTGCCGAGCCCCAGTTCGAGGGGCAGACCAAGGAGGTGCTCGGCACCCCTCCCGTGCAGCGGCTCGTCGCCCGCGTCGTCGAATCCGAACTGGGTGACTTCCTTTCGGCCACCAAAACCAGGCAGGTTGCGCGGTCGCTGCAGGAGAAGGTGGTGTCGGCTTCCCGCACGCGAGTGCAGGCCAGGGCCCACAAGGAGAACCAGCGGCGCAAGAACGCGCTCGAAAGCTCCACGCTGCCGCCGAAACTGAAGGACTGTCGCTCCAACAACATGGATCTGACAGAGCTGTTCATCGTCGAGGGCGACTCGGCTCTCGGCACAGCCAACGTGGCCCGCAACTCCGAGTTCCAGGCGCTGCTGCCGATCCGGGGCAAGATCCTGAACGTCCAGAAAGCTTCGGTGGGCGACATGCTGAAGAACGCCGAATGCGCCTCCATAATCCAGGTGGTCGGCGCCGGCTCGGGGCGCACCTTCGACCCGGAGAACGCCCGGTACGGCAAGGTGATCTTCATGGCAGACGCCGACAGCGACGGAGCGCACATCAGATGCCTGCTCGCCACGCTGTTCTTCCGCTACATGCGCCCGCTGGTGGAGGCCGGTCGGGTGTACTCGGCGGTTCCGCCGCTGCACCGTTTCGAGCTGATCCAGCCGAAGCGCGGCTACGAGAAGTACATCTACACCTACTCCGACGCCGAGTATCAACGCAAGCTTGCCGAACTGACCAAGCGGGGGCAGAAGTTCAAGGAACCGCAGCGCTACAAGGGGCTGGGCGAGATGGACGCAGATCAGTTGGCCGATACCACCATGAGTCCGCGGCACCGGACGCTGCGTCGTCTGACCGTCGACGACGCGGTGGCCGCCGAACGCGTGTTCGAGATGCTGATGGGCAATGAAGTCGCCCCCCGCAAGGAGTTCATCGTCGAGGGCGCCTACGCGTTGGAGGCCGATCGGATCGACGCCTGACGACGTACCGGGGCCCGGCCTGCGCTCGCAGACCGGGCCCCCTTCGGTGTCGGTGCCGGTCAGTCGACGAGAATCACCCAGAGGTGGCGTGGTCCGTGCACACCCTCCACGCGACTCAGCTCGATGTCACTGGTCGCCGACCCACCGCTCAGCCATGTCACCGGATGCCGTGCGCGGAGCGCCGGTGCCAGGCGGGCGATGCCTTCGGGGACGTCACTGACCACCTGGTCTGAACGCACCACGCAGACGTGGCGGTCAGGCAGGAGGGACAGCGCCCGGCGTCCCTGGCCGGGTCCGTGGTCGAGCGCGATGGTTCCCGAGTCGGCCATCCCGACGGCCGCCGTGGTGACGACGGCGTCGATCACGTTCAACTGGGCATGGGTCAACTGCGGTTCGTCCCGGTGGATCTCGACCCCGGCCGCGGAGAGCGATTCAGCCCATCCGTCGGGGATGCCGTCAGGTAGCACCGTGCTGGTCGCACCGAGTTCGCGCAAAGCATCGACGATGGCGTCGCCGACGCCATCCGAGGCCACCCGGACGACCCGGGCCTTGTAGTCTTCGACCTTCTCTACGAAGTCGCCGAGGACATCGGTCGTGGCCAGCGCCCTACCGTAGGTCCAGTGCACGGGCACATCCAGCGCAGGATCTACGGTCTTGACGTCTGTGGTTGCCTTGCGGATGCGGCTCAGCACCTCTTCACGGGCGCTCATCGGTTCTCTCCTTCGCGGTTCTTCTTCCACCATTGCCTGAAGGTTTCGGTGGGAGGCGGTTCGACGTCGCGGGCCTGTAGCCAACGTTCGGCCAGCGGGATCGGCATTGGTCCGAGCCACTTGTCCTTGAAGATGCGGCCCGCGGTCCTGGTGGCCGTCTGGGCGCTGGACAGGTGGGTACCGTCCTTCATCACCCAGGCCGCGCCCTTCATCAGGCCCTGCTCGATGGTGGGGTGCTTACTCGTCTTGTAGTCGACGACCTTGTTGCGCAGGTGAACGAGGATGTCTGTGAAGGGGATCCGGACCGGGCAGACCTCGTTGCAGGCGCCGCACAGGGTCGAAGCGAACGGGAGGGCCCGGTCGCGCTCCTCCTCGAGGCCCCGCAACTGGGGGCCCAGGATCGCGCCGATCGGTCCGGGGTACATGGACCCGTAGGCATGACCACCGACCCGTTCGTAGACGGGACAGACGTTGAGGCAGGCGGAGCAGCGGATGCAGCGCAGGGCGGCCCGCCCGACGGGGTCGGCCAGCACGTTGCTGCGGCCGTTGTCGAGCAGGACCACGTGAAGATCCTGAGGTCCGTCGCCCGGGGTCACACCGGTCCACAGCGAGGTGTACGGGTTCATCCGCTCGGCCGTCGAGGATCGGGGCAGCAGCTTCAGGAAGACCTCGAGGTCCTCGATCGTCGGCAGGATCTTCTCGATGCCCACGACCGAGACCAGCGTCTCGGGCAGGGTCAGACACATGCGGCCGTTTCCCTCGGACTCGACGATCACCAGCGTGCCGGTCTCAGCAACGATGAAGTTGCCGCCGGAGACTGCCATCTTGGAGCGCAGGAACTTCTCCCGCAGGTGGGCCCTGGCCGCATTGGTCAATTCCCCGGGGTCGTCGGAGATGCCCTCGGGTGCGGGGGTGCCGTAGGTGCCCATCTCCGTGGTGAAGATCTCACGGACCTCCGACCGGTTGCGGTGGATGGCAGGCACGAGGATGTGGCTGGGCAGGTCGTGGCCGAGCTGCACGATGAGTTCGGCGAGGTCGGTCTCCCAGGCCGCGATGCCTTCCTGTTCGAGGGCCTCGTTCAGGTCGATCTCCTGCGTCACCATCGACTTGATCTTGACGACTTCGTCGACGCCCTTCGCCTTGGCGATCTCGGCGACGATCCGGTTGGCCTCGGCGCCGTCCCTGGCCCAGTGCACGGTCACGCCCGCCTCGGTCATGGCCTTCTCGGCCTGCACGAGGTAGGTGTCGAGGTGGCGTCCGACGCGGTCCTTGATCTCGGCTGCCGCGGTGCGCAACTCCTCCCAGTTATCGACCTCCGCGGCGCGCAGGAGCCGCTTGGTGCGGATCGTCCCTGTGGCGTGGCGCAGGTTCTTGCGCTGTTCGGCCTTGGCTAGTTCTTCCTTGACCGCCTCCGGGAACGGGGGGATTCCCAACCAGGACGGTGGTTGCGGGGTGAGCCTCTCTTGGGTGGTGGTCATGCCACCGCCACCTCCTTTTCGGTGCTGGCGAGGATCTCGGCGATGTGGATGGTCCTGATTCCCGAACGCTGCCGGTGCAAGACCCCTCCGATGTTCATCAGGCAGGCGTGGTCGCCTGCCACCAGGTACTCGGCATCGGTGGAACGGACGTGGCGGGCCTTGTCCGAGGCCATCGCGATGGAGACATCGGGGTTCTTCATCGAGAAGGTGCCACCGAAACCACAGCACTGCTCCGCCATGGGAAGCTCGACGAGGTCGATGCCCCGCACCGCGCGCAACAGCTGCAGAGGTCGGTCGCCGACCTTCGTGATCCTCATTGAATGGCAGGTGGGGTGGTAGGTGACCCGGTGCGGGAAGTAGGCGCCGACATCAGTCACGCCGAGGACATCGACCAGGAACTCAGTCAGCTCGTAGGTGCGACCGGCGACCGCGGTCGCGTCCGCCTGGAGCGCCTTGTCGCCCGACTTTTCTGCGAGCATGGCGTGCTGTTCGCGCACCGATCCGACGCATGAGCCCGATGGGGCGACGATGTAGTCGTACTCCCCGAAGGACTTGACGTAGTTGCGAACGGTCGGCAGTGCCTCCTTGAAGTAGCCGGTATTGGTCATGATCTGGCCGCAGCACGTCTGGCTGGCTGGGTAGGAAACCTTGCAGCCAAGACGCTCGAGGAGTTGCACGGTGGCGATCGGGATCGAGGGCTTCATCGTGTCGGTGATGCAGGTCGCAAACAGTGCGACATGTGGTGCGGTTGGCATGTCAGCCTTTCATTCAGGGGAGGAGCCAGCTGAGCACTGGGGTGGACATGAGGCCGGAGATGAGGCAGAGCAGGACGAGCAGCACGAGGCTCCACCCGATGATGCGACGCAGGATGAGCGACTCCGAACCGGGCTGCCCGATCGCCGTGGCAGCGATGGTCAGCGACTGCGGCGAGATCATCTTCCCGACCACGCCGCCTGCCGCGCTGGATCCGACAAGCAGGGCGCGCATCGAATCCGTGCCGAGGTGGCTGCCGGGGCCGATCTCGGCTCCGACGCCGGACTGGAGGCCGGAGAACAGGATGTTCGCGGAGGTGTCCGATCCGGTGAGGTAGGTGCCCAGCCAGCCGAGTACTGGGGCGAAGAACGGGTAGGCCACCCCGACGCCTGCGAGGAACAGGCCGAGCGCGAGGGTCTGACCGGAGTCGCCCATCACGTAGGCCAGGGCGACGACCGAACCGATCGTCAGCATCGCGAAGCGCATCTTCTTCACGTTGATCCAGAGGATCTTGAAGATCTGCGTCAGCGGCATGCGGTAGATCAGGCCCGTGAGGATCGCGACCAGCGCCAGGAGGATGCCGGGCGTTGAGGCCCATGCGAAGGTGTAGGTCTGGTGCGCCGCCGCCTCACCTGCGCTGTTGAGGAGGCCGCTGAGCCCGGGCCATGCGAACTGCAGGTCGGTGGAGGCGAGGACCGCCTTGATCGGCGGGATGGCAGCAATCCCGAACACGATGATGACCAGGAGGTAGGGGACCAACGCCATCACGATCCGACGGCTTGTGAGAGGGGTCTCGGTCACCGCCTCGGTGAGCGTCGTGCCAGCATCGGGGGCGGGCTTCGAAGGCGTTCCTCCGGAGGTTTCCGGGGCGGTCGCTGTGGTGGAGCCGCCCGGCTTCCACACCTTGAGGAACGCGATGCCGACGCCGACGCTGACAACCGCCGCGAACACCTCTGTCAGGTTGTACAGCGGTGTGGCCGACACGATCCACTTGGTGATCCCGAAGCTGATCCCGACGACCAGACCAAAGGGCCAGACCTCCTTCAGGCCCTTCTTCCCATCCATGACGAGCAGGAGCAGGAACGGCACGACAAGGCACAGCATCGCCGTCATGCGGCCGGTGATGGGCGAGATGTCGAGGACGTCCTCGAAGCCACCGGTCTTGGCTGCCATCAACACGGGGAGCCCGACGGCGCCGAACGCCACAGGGACGGTGTTGGCCAGGAGCGCCACCAGTGCGGACTTGATCGGCTCGAAGCCGATTGCCAGCAGCATCGCCGCCGTGATCGCCACCGGGGCACCGAACCCGGCGAGCGCCTCCAACAGTCCACCGAAGCAGAAGGTGATCAGGAGCGCCAGAACCCGCTTGTCGTCGCTGATCAGGAAGAAGGTGCGGCGCAGGTCGTCGAACCGGCCTGAATGGACCGTGACCTCGTACATCCAGATGGCGGTCACCAGGATCCACACGATGGGGAAGATGCCGTACAGGAAGCCGTGGGTGCTCGTGGCGAGCGCCATCGTCACCGGCATCCCGAAGGCCGTGATGGCGACGACCGCCGCCACTGCCCACGAGAAGGCACCGGCCATGTAGGCCTTCCAACGCAGGGCCCCGAGCGTGATCAGCATGGAGAAGATGGGCAGCGCAGCGAGTAGCGCGGAGAGCCACTGTTGCCCGAGCGGGTTGGTGGCCGGCTGGAAGGTGTCCAGAAGCATCGGTTCGAACTCCATCGTTCATGGTTGGTCAGACCAAAAAGGTCTGGTCTGACCATAATTCGGAACGTGGGGTCATGTCAATCCATACCCCATCACTATGCGCAACAATTGGCCCATGACGACGGGTGGCTTCGAGCCGGTACTTGACTTCCTGACCGGGGAGATCCTCGACGGTCGGGTCGGGCCGGGTGACAGGCTGCCCACCGAGCGGGGGTTGGCGACGCAACTGGGAGCCAGCAGGAGCGCTGTGCGTGAGGCGATTAAGGTGCTCCAGGCGCAGGGCGTCATCACCTCGCACACGGGGCCGGGCGGTGGCACCAGGGTCACGGCACATCAGGGGCCGGCGCTCGGGAGGATGCTGAAGCTGCACGTCGCCCTCGATGCGATCTCGTTCGAAGAGGTCACCGAGACCCGCGTCGTCCTGGAGAGGGCAGCAGCACGGGCCGCAGCGGAGAGCTGTGATGATGAGGCTGCCGCTGAACTCGAGGGGATGCTGGAGCAAATGAGGGTCACCCTCGAGGCGGATGCCTACAACCGACTCGACACCGCCTTCCACGTGGCCATCGCCGGGCTGGGTGCGAACCGGCTGGTACGCGACGTCACCGTCGCGATCCGCGAGGCAGTTGCGAGGCCGATTCTGCAGGCCGAGCAGTTCCTACCGGAGTGGGAGGAGTTCCGTAGGGAGTTGAATGTGGAACACGAGGGGATACTGCAGGCGCTGCGGGCCGGCGACGGAAACCTCGCAGCCGACCGCTGCGAGGCACACATCCGTTCGGCGCACCACACACTGCTTCCGTGAGAGACGTCCCTGCCCGGGGGCTCACATCCAGTGCTGGGTACACCGGATCGCCGTCGTCTGGAGGGGGACGGGCCGAGGTCCGGGTAGCGTTCGGCGCCTATCCGACCGGGTCTGGCTGGAGACGCTGTTAATAGATCCGGCTTCCTGGTCCCCACGGCAGAGAGCCGGAAAATCGACCAGTGGTCGATTCTGCTGTGTCTGACGTCGAGGATCGGCCACTGCCTACTGGCGACGCCGTGAATCCG
>NZ_FQZG01000114.1 GCF_900141915.1 Tessaracoccus bendigoensis DSM 12906
CTTGAGCAGGATCCGACACTCAACACCGAGCCCGACGCATCGTCAGCAGACAACACACCCCGACGACGAATGACATGCAAATCCTGCTCAAACCCGCACCCAACCCAAGCCCGGACGCGAAACCGGCCGACACCCCCCGAAGGGGTGTCGGCCGGTCCAGATTCAGCGGAGCGTGAGGCTCACTCCTCCCGGATGAAGGACATCGAGGCGGCGTAGGTGCCCGACTCGGAGGGCCAACGCGACGTGATCGCCTTGAGCTTCGTCACGAACTTCAGGCCCTCCGGGCCATGGATGTGGGTGTCCCCGAGCAGCGAGTCCTTCCAGCCGCCGAACGAGTAGTAGGCGACCGGCGTCGGGATCGGGACGTTGATGCCGACCATGCCGGCCTCCACGTCCAACTGGAAGCGCCGGGCGACGCCTCCGTCGTTGGTGAAGATGGCCGAGCCGTTGCCGAACTCGGACGAGTTGACGATGCGGATCGCATCCTCGTACGTGTCCGCATGCACGATCGACAGCACCGGGCCGAAGACCTCCTCGTAGTACGCAGGCGCGTCGAGGGGGACGTCGTCGAGGATCGTCGGGCCGACCCAGAAGCCGTCCTCGTAGCCTTCGATCTTGAGCCCACGACCGTCGAGGATGACGTCCGCGCCCCGCTCCTCGGCATCGTCGATCAGGCCGACGATCTTGTCACGGGCCGCGCGGGAGATGACCGGGCCCATCTGGACACCCTTGTTCAGCCCCATGCCGACCTTGATGGTCTGCGCGTGCCTCTTGACCAGTTCGGCGAAGGTCGGGCCGACACCACCGACGGCGACGACCACGGGGAGCGCCATGCAGCGCTCGCCTGCGGCACCGAAGGCGGCGGCCGACACGTGCTGCGCGGCGAACGCGAGATCGGCGTCGGGCATCACGATGGCGTGGTTGTTCGCGCCCCCGAGTGCCTGGACGCGCTTGCCGCTTGCCGTGCCCTTCTCCTGGACGATGCGGGCGACCGGCGTCGACCCGACGAACGAGATGGCGTCGATGCCGGGGTGCTCGAGGATCTCGGTGACCAGGTCGCGGGTACCGGAGATGACGTTGAACACGCCGTCGGGAAGCCCGGCCTCCTTGTACAGCTCGGCGATCAGCAGCGACGCGGTGGGCGTGGGGCTGGCCGGCTTGAGGACGAAGGCGTTGCCAGCTGCGATCGCGACGGGGTGCATCCACATCGGCACCATCACGGGGAAGTTGAACGGGCAGATGCCCGCCACCACGCCCACGGGCTGGCGGACGGTGTGGATATCGACACCGGTGGAGATGTCGAAGGAGAACTCTCCCTTGAGCGCGGCGTTGATGCCACAGGCGAAGTCGAGGGTCTCACGGCCGCGCTGGATCTCACCGATCGCGTCGTTGTAGTCCTTGCCGTGCTCCTCGACGATGGACTTCGCCAGTTCGTCGGAGTGGGCGAGCACCAACTCGCGCATCTTGAACATGATGGCGGTGCGCTTGGCGAGCGAAGTGCGCCCCCAGGTCTTCTGTGCCGCTCGGGCGACGTCGACGACATGGTCGAGGTCTTCGCGGCTCGCGGCGAGCAGCTTCGCCGCGACGGCGCCGGTTGCGGGGTTCTCGACGTCGACGGACCCCTTCGGGTTCCCCTCGTAGTAGGCGCCGCTGACCCAGTGCTGGATATTGCGTGGTGCAGTCATCTCAAAAAACCTTTCCTCGGCGAGACGTATCGGGGTGCGCGCCGCCAACGGCTGCGGCACCGTGGAGCAGAGTCGACAGGCTGACTTTGCTCATGCGTGCTTCGTATTTGTCACCACAATACTAGACATTGTTTGAAAGCTTGTCTACCCATTCGGCATGCGAGATTGGGCGAGCGTGCTGCACGAGTGGCCCGGGCGCATGCCCGGGCCGCTCTCACAACGGGTTTCAGTTGAGGTACTGCCGCTGAGGTTCCTTCATCCCGACGTACCACTCCCGAGCCTGCTGCGTCGACTCGATCCGCGAGGTCTCCGAGACCGGGACGTCCCACCAGCTGGTGCCGGGCGGGTTCGGCCCGTACAGATCGGTCTCGATGTAGATCATCACCGCCCTGTCCATCGCCGCAGCCTCCACATAGGCCGCCCTGAACTCCTCAATGCCCTGGACCCGCAGCACCTTCAGCCCCCACGACTCCGCGTTGGTCGCGATGTCGACCGGCAACAGTTCACCGTCGGAGGTGTGCGACGCCCCGCCGCCCTTGCGGTAACGGGTGCCGAAGCGCTGCGACCCGTGCGATTCGGACAGCGCACCGATCGACGCGTAGCCGTTGTTCTGGAGCAGCACGAAGATCACCTTCACGCCCTCCTGGACGATGGTCGCCAGCTCCATCGGCAGCATCTGGTACGTGCCGTCGCCGACGATCGCGACCACCTCGGAATCGGGCAGCGCCAGCTTCGTGCCGAGCGCGGCCGGAATCTCGTAGCCCATGCACGAGAAAGCGTACTCGACGTGGTACTGCTTGGGCGTCTTCGCGCGCCACAGCGCCTGCAGGTCGCCGGGCATGGAGCCGGCCGCGTTGATCACCACGTCGTCCTCTCCCATCAGCTCGTTGAGCGCGCCGAACACCTCGGTCTGCGCGGGCAACGGCGTCTGGCCACGGTGGTAGCACTCGTCGATGATGGCCGACCACTCGTCGCGCAGCTCAGCGATCTGCTCCGAGTAGGGCTCCTCCACGTGGTAGCCCTCAAGTGCCGCGGTCAGCGCGACCAAGGCCTCGCGCGCGTCCGCGACGACCATCTCGGCCGCGTGCTTGTTCGCGTCGAAAGCCGCGACGTTGATGTTGACGAACGCCACGTCCTCGTTCTTGAACTGGGTGTGCGAGGCAGTCGTGAAGTCCGAGTAGCGCGTCCCGATGCCGATGACGACGTCGGCCGCCTCGGCCAGCACGTTGGCCGACTTGGCACCGGTCGACCCGACCCCGCCGACGGCGCACTCGTGGTCGAAGTTGATGCCACCCTTGCCCGCCTGCGTGTCCGAGACGGGGATGCCGGTCGCCGTCGCGAACGCACGCAGCTGCTCGCTGGCCTCCGAGTAGATCACGCCGCCACCGGAGACGATCAGCGGACGGCGTGCGCCGCGGATGATCTCGGCCGCGCGTTCGATCGCGACCGGCTCGGGGGCCGGGCGGCGGATGCGCCACGTGCGGGGCTTGAAGAACTCGACGGGGAAGTCGTAGGCCTCGGCCTGCACGTCCTGCGGCAGGGCGACGGTGACGGCGCCGGTGTCGACGGGGTCCGTGAGCACCCGCATCGCGGCCATCAGCGAGGGCACCAACTGCTCGGGGCGGCTGATGCGGTCAAAGAAGCGCGACACCGGGCGGAAGCAGTCGGTGGCGGCCGTCAGCGGGGAGACCGGATCCTCGACCTGCTGCAGCACCGGGTCGGGATGCCTCGTCGCGAACTGGTCGGACGGGAACAACAGCACCGGCACCCGGTTGGTGGTCGCCAGCGCCGCACCGGTGACCATGTTCAGCGACCCCGGCCCGATGGATGCGGTACACATCCACGTCTGGTGCCGGTTGGCCGACTTGGCGAAGGCCGCGGCCGCGTTCACCATCCCCTGCTCGTTGCGCCCCATAATGTAGGGCATCTCGCCGCCGTCAGGGGTCGGATCGATCTCGTTCTGCAGCAGGGCCTGCCCGATGCCGGCCACGTTGCCGTGACCGAAGATGCCGAAGGCTCCGGCGATCAAACGTTCGGTGGTGCCGTCGTGCTCGACGTACTGGTTGACGAGGAATCGGATGACGGCCTGACCGACGGTCAGGCGCACGGTTGAGCTCATTGTCACTCCTGGGTGTTCATTGGGGTCATCGGGAGGCGAGGGTCGACTTCTGCGTCGTCCCACATCTGACGAATCCACGTGTGGTTGGGGTCGTCGGTCATCAGCCACGTCGAGTCCTCAGCCGGGCCCGCCATGACATTGAGATAGTAGAGATCGTAGCCAGGCGCGGCTACCGAGGGACCGTGATAGCCGAACGGCATGACGACGACATCACCGGAGCCGACCTCGGTGCAGACGTCGATCTGCCCGGCCGGCGACGGGTAGATGCGCTGAAGCGCCATCCCCGGGCTGCCATCGGCCCCGGACCTGACCTCGTAGTAGTAGATCTCCTCCAGCACCCGTTCGACGTCGTTGTGCTCGTCGTGCTTGTGCGGCGGGTAGCTCGACCAGTTTCCCCCAGGGGTGAGGACCTCACAAACGAGGAGGTGCGAGGTCTCCAGATCGTTACCGAGCGCGTAGTTGTTGACCTGCCTTGAGCAGTTCCCGGCTCCCCTGAGCGTCGTGATGACCTCGTCTGCCGGGCAGTACCGGACTGGCAGGTGCGACGTTGCCTTCGAACCGGGCAAGGCGAAGCGTCCGCCGTCGGCACTGCGGATGGTCGCAGTGGTGTCGCGTGGAAGGTAGAGGTAGTCGGTGATCGCCGTCCAGACCTCCGGCCGACCTGACAGCTCGTAGGTCAGGCCGTCGACCTCAACGGTGCAGGAGCCCGAGAGCGGCAGCACGAGGATCTCGTCTGACCCCGTCCCGATCACCTGTTCGGCTCCGGCCTCGAGGCGCAGCACGCGGATCGATGACCATTCCCAGCCGACCCTCGCCGGGTCGACATCGGTCTCGAAACTGTCGTGTGCCGTGGCACCGGCCTTGATCACATAGGTGTCGTTGTCGTTCACAGCACCTCCACGCAGCTGTCGACGGCGGCGGCGACGTCGCCGTCCCTCGGGTAGAGCAGCGAACGGCCGATGATCAGGCCCTTCACGTTGGGGAGCCGTAGCGCGGCCTGCCAGCCGGACAGCGCCTCATCCATGTCCGCCGGCACCTCGCCGCCGAGGATCAGGCTCGGGAGGGTGGTGCATTCCATCACGCGTTCCATCTCGTCGACGCAGGGCAGTTTGAGCCAGGTGTTGGCCGAGGTGCGCCCGAGCGCCGAGGAGATCGTGATCGAACGCATCACGGCCTCGGTGCTCAGGTCGTTGGCGATCCGCCCGTCGACCATGCCCGAGATGAACGGCTCGATCATGGTGTTGCGGCCCACCTCGGCGAGCGCGTTGACCGTTTGCGCGGTGCGCTCCAGCATCTTCGCGGTTGCGGGGTCGTTGTAGTCGATCCTGAGCAGCAGCTTGCCACCGTCGAGACCGGATTCGACGATGCCCCGGGCGTCGTACCCGGTGAAACGGTCGTCGATCTCGAAGCTCGCCCCCTGGATTCCCCCACGGTTCATCGACCCCCACACGAGCTTCCCCTCGAGGGCACCGAGCAGCGCGAGGTCGTCGATGATGTCCGGGCTGCCGAGGAAGCCGTTGACGCCAGGGCGGGAGAGCGCGGTCACGCAGCGCTCAAGAAGGCTCTCCCGCGAGGCCATGGCCGTGTCGTCGTCGCCCGCTCCGAGCGCACCCCTGGCGGGGTGGTCTGCGGCGATCACCATCAGCTTGTCGACCTCTGCGAACTCGGGCCCATGCACGCGGGCGTCGAGGGCCCGACCGATGGCGTCCGGGTCACTGAACCGGATCTCGGTAAGTTTCTTGATCAGGCTCATCGCTTCTCCTTCTGGGTATTCTGCACGATCTCGGGGTGTGTGGCGAGCAGCTCGTCGACCTCGTTCTCGTAGGGCATGGCGGTCGAGCATTCGAGGCGTGAGGCGACGATCGCGCCTGCCCCGGATGCGAATGCGATGATGCGGTCCAGGTCCCAGTTCTCGAGGAGCCCGTGGCACACGGCTCCACCGAAGGCATCCCCGGCCCCGAGCCCGTTGATGACGTCGACCCTGGTCGCAGGCACGAACACGCGCTCCTCACGGGTCTTGGCCAGAGTTCCGACGAGGCCCTGCTTCACGATGGCGACCTTCACCCCACGGTCCAGCAGGGCATCGGCGGCACGCTCCGGGTCGGTCTCGTTGACGGCGACGCGGCACTCCTCCTTGTTGCCGATCGCGACGTCGACGTATTCGAGCAGGTTGCCGATCTCGCCCCGCGCAACCTCCTCAGAGGGCCAGAAGTACGGCCGGTAGTCCAGGTCGAGGATCGTGAGGCCACCGGGGCGTGGCGTCTTCGCGGCCGCGAGGTGCGCGGACCGGGAAGGTTCGGCCGAAAGGCCACCGACGGTGAGCCAGAGCAGCTTGTAGGTGTCCAGGTCCGCCGGTAGATCGGCGACGCTGACCTCAAGGTCGGGCGTCGACGGCTCGCGGTAGAAGTAGAGCGGGAAATCGTCCGGTGGGAAGATCTCGCAGAACGTCACCGGCGTGTTGAACTTCGAGTTCACCACCATGTGCGACGCGTCGACGCCAAGCCGCTCGAGTTCCTTGATGACGAAGCGCCCGAACGGATCGTCGCCGACCCCCGAGAGCCCAGCCACCCGGTGCCCGTACCGGGCGCATGCCACAGCCACGTTGATGGCCGAGCCACCGAGGAACTTTCCGAAAGTCTGCACGTCTTCAAGCGGCAACCCGACCTGCAGGGGATAGATGTCGACCCCACATCGTCCGATCACCAGGGCCTTCGATGCCAATACGTCATCCACTTTGACGACCTCCTCAACTTGACGCCAAGTCTGCCCGAAAGTCCGGCCAATGTCAAGCTTTGTTCGCACAAATTACGAATCTGTTCAAACTCGCCTCCTGCCGGGCCGCCGATGCCCAGCACGTAGCGGGTGCTGGACCCCCTTGACCTCGCCAAACTCCAGTCGAGGCCGTCCCGGCAGCTTTGTCCAGACATTCTCTTGACATGCAGGTAACATTAAGGTTGAATGGGTGCCACAGAGACGGCATCGCCGCCGCACAACTCACACCCAACCCAGGAGCACCCATGACCACGACGTACACCCCCGGCCCCCTGCTCGAGGCGGCGCGCACCACGCCGACCGCACTCTGGAACGATTCGTCCGATCTTTCAGAGCTGAAGCAGTCGATCGCCTTCGGCGGGGTCGGTGCAACCTGCAACCCTGTGATCGCCTACTCGACGATCAAGAAGCACCTCGACGTGTGGCGCCCCCGCATCGAGGCCATCGCCGCCGCGAACCCGACCTGGGGCGAGTCCCAGATCGGCTGGCAGGCCGTGCGTGACATGTCGGTCGAGGCCGCGGCGCTGCTGAAGCCGATCTTCGATGAGCACAACGGACGAAACGGCCGTCTCTCCGTGCAGACCGATCCCCGCTTCCACCGCGACGCGAAGGCCCTGGCCGACCAGGCCGTCGAGTTCCACGGCCTCGCCGACAACATCGTCGTCAAGATCCCGGCCACCAAGGTCGGCATCGAAGCCATCGAGGACGCCACCTACCGCGGCGTGAGCATTAACGTGACGGTGTCGTTCTCCGTCCCGCAGGCCGTCCAGGCCGGCGAGGCGATCGAGCGCGGCCTCGTCCGCCGTGAGGCCGAGGGCCACGACGTCTCCCGGATGGGCCCGGTCGTCACCCTCATGGTCGGTCGGATCGACGACTGGCTCAAGCACGTGGTGGCTCGCGACAAGCTGTTCGTCGACCCGTCGGCACTGGAATGGGCAGGCGTCGCGGCGATCAAGCGC
>NZ_FQZG01000029.1 GCF_900141915.1 Tessaracoccus bendigoensis DSM 12906
GAGGCCCACGAGAGCCCGTCGGTCAACTGCGCCAGCACGTCCTCGTACGAGCCCTCGGAGTACAGCGCCATCCCGATCGCGAAGTAGGCCATCACCCGAGCCGGCAACGAACGATGCCGCTGCTCGGTCCGGCCAACATCGGCAATCACCTCATCGACCAGCTCGGGCGGGAACACCCGCGTCAGCACCCCGACCGAGACCAGGTCAGAGAGGCGACGCTCGGTCCCTGGCTTCTTCCATCCAACACGCGGCATACCACCAAACTACACCGCTGCGACCTTAACTGAACGGTATTGCAGCTAGTCGCAGCTAGTCGCAGCTAGTCGGCCCGAGGGCGGTCTTCGACCTTGGCAATCACGTGGGTCTCGACGAGGTACTCGGGCGACGACCCGGATTCCACTGCCGATCCAGCGCCCTTGCCCTCGCCCCCGCCCTCAACCTCGCCCCTGCCCTCACCCTCGGCTTCGCCCTCAACCTCAACCTCGCCCTCGACCTTCGGCTGCTCGCCGGTGCGGAGTCTGCGTTCGGCGGTCTTCTCGCGTTCCGCCATGTCGGCCGCGCTGGGGCCCGACAGCTTCCGGTTGCGTTCCTCCGCCTCGGGCGACCCAGAGTAGAGCCTGGCCTGGGGGCTGGTCGACGACAGGGTAAGTTCCGCGCGTGATTCCTTCGCGGGCCGCGGCTCCGGCGCCGACTCGTCGCCCTTGTGCCGCTGAACCAACCAGGACTGCAGCCACTTCGGAAGTGCGCCGTCGTCGATCACAGCATCGTCTTCAGGCTCGGGTTCCGGCAGCAGCCTGGTCTCCTCGACCGATTGCTCCTGTTCCCACTGCTCCACCACCTGATCGACGAACTCCTCTCGCTCCTCGACGGGGGGAGCTGGCGTCGTCTCCGGCTCGAGCCGGGTGCGTGGCAGCGCGTAGACCGCGTGCCGCTGGACCCAGTTGATCATCTCTTCGCGGATATAGCAGCGCAGATCCCACAGGTCGCCCGACGTTCGGGCCGAGACCACGGCGCGGAGCCGGACGTGTCCACCGGTCGACTCGGTGACCTGCAGGTTGACGCTGCGCCCATCCCAGAGATCGCTGGCATTGACCAACCTCGTCAGCTCGACCCGCATCGCCTCGACGGGGACGAGCCAGTCGAGGTCGAACTCGACGGTGCCCAGTAGCTGCGGCTCGCGCCTCGTCCAGTTCTCGAAAGGCTGGGTCGCGAAGTGGCTGCTTGGCACGATCCATCGCCGGTCGTCCCAGGTACGTACCACGACATAGGTCAACGTGATCTCCTCGACCGAACCCATCTGCTCGTTGAACACGACCAGATCCCCGACCCGGAGGGCGTCGGAGAAGGCGATCTGCATGCCGGCGAAGATGTTCGAGAGGGACGATTGCACGGCGAGACCCGCGACGATCGACAACAGCCCGGCGGAGGCGATCAGGGAAGTGCCGACGGCGCGGAACGACGGGAAGGTCAACAACGCCCCTGCCAATGCGCAGACCCACACCACGGCTATCAGCACCCGGTCGACGACCTGCATCTGAGTGCGGACGCGGCGGTAGTGCGGTGTCTCCTCGGCATCGTCATCGTCGCGTCGGCGATGGAGGACCGAGTCTTCAACCGCCCGGATCAGCCCGGTCAGGAGCATCGCGGTGGCGAAGATCATGACGATGATGAAGATCTGCCGGAACGTCGGCCGCCAGGTCGGCCCGGCGAAATAGGGGGATGGTCCGGTCGCGATGAGCACCGCTATTCCGCCACCCAACAGCATCAGGAAGATCCGCAGCGACATGCGCATGTGGCGCACCAGGTGCCTGATGCTCTCGCGGCGTCTCACCACCACCCTGATGCTCAAAGACACCGCTATCGATGCGATCGCTCCGATGAAGACGCCAAGCGCGCCCCAGCCGATCACCGCGAGGGTGCTGAGCGCAGCGGTTTCGTCCATGGTCAGCGGTCCGTCCTGAGCGTCAGGGCCGAGTATCCGCTCGACACAGTGAAGGCGCCTTGAAAGCCGCCACCTTCGAACAGCAGCGAGTTCTGATCGTCTGCCGTGATCCTGAAACCGAGCTCCGCGAGGTGGCGACGCAGGAAGTCGACGACGGTCAGCCCGTCGGGCGCGGTCATCACCACCGTGACGTTATTGGGGCTGTCCACCCGGTCCGAGATCTTGGCATCTGCAGGCACGGAAAGACCCGGGGGCGCGTTGACGAACCCGAGATCCGAGAGCCGCGTGCCGTCGGCGGGCGCCGCAGACGACGTCAGCGTCGGTTCGCCAACCGCTGTTTCGGCAGGGGGTGCCGAACAACCGGTCAGGGCGAAGACGGTCACGATGCCCATCACGCGGAGACGGGACGCCGCCCAGGGAAACCGAAGCACGCCACCAACTCTACAGATGGAACCGGAATCGCCCCATCCGTACGTTCAGGGCAAAGAGACGATCGGAAGGACGAGGATGAACGTGTTGACACGCCCGCCCGGGGCGGAAGACAAAATGGTGACCATGGACGACGACGCCCTCTGGGAGGCCCTTCGCTGGGGCGATGAGGAGGCCTTCCGGACGATTTTC
Organism: Tessaracoccus bendigoensis DSM 12906; assembly: GCF_900141915.1. GTDB lineage: Bacteria > Actinomycetota > Actinomycetes > Propionibacteriales > Propionibacteriaceae > Arachnia > Arachnia bendigoensis. The sequence continues at coordinate 2,564 of NZ_FQZG01000029.1, forward strand.
GAGCGACACAGCCGGACCGTCTACAACGTGGCGTTCCGGTATGCAGCCTCATGGAGCGTCGCAGAAGAGGCGACCCAGGCGTGTTTCACCGCCGTCTGGCAGCGGGCCTGTGCGGGGCGCCTGACCTCCGTCAGGAGAGGCGCCGTGCGCGCGTGGCTGTGCGCGTTCGGCCGTAACGAGGCCCGGAACCTGGCCAGAGGGGCCACTCGCAGGCTGCGGCTGATCGGACGCATGCAGCAGCAACCGGGCCGAGAGGCCCGTGACAACGTCGAACAATGGGTCGGCGACGAGGAATCGATGCGCAGGATAAACGAGGTCCTGTCAAAGATCCCCGATGGGCAGCGCCAGGTCGTGGAACTGGTCGCCTGGGGCGGCTGCTCCATGGCTGAGACCGCAGACGCCCTCGGAGTGCCAGTCGGCACCGTAAAGTCGCGGCTCGCCCGGGCCCGCGCCACACTCGCGACCACCGAGGTCGCCCACCTGCTCGGCAAGGAGAACTGAAATGACCACGCTTCCTCCCGAACGCGACCTGCCCGGCGCAGACCGGATGGTCGAGAACATCGTCCACGGCGTGCTGCCCGCACACGGACCGAGTCCCCGGCGCAGGCCGCCGCTGCTCTGGGCCGGTGCGGCCGCCGCCGCGATCGTCCTTGTGGTGGCGGTCCTGGTTGCGCAGTCGCTGCGCGGTGGCGAGGTCGCCACACCTGCCGACCCGGCCCCCGCCTCACCGAGCCGCACCCAACTGGTGCCCGATCCGTCGGCCACCACCGACGCACCGTCGCAGAGCCCGACTCAGACCCAGAGCCCGACTCAGACCCAGAGCCCGACCCAGAGCCCGACTCAGACCCAGGAGGTGCGGCCGTCCAGCCCCGTCAACCTCACAGGGACACTCGGAGTTACGCAACACACCCGCTACTTCGACGTCACCGTGCGGGAGTTCGACACAGACGGCGAGGGTCTGGCATGGGCCTTCAACGTGGAGGTCTGCTACGCGGCCGAACATTCCGGGCAGAATGCCGACGGCACCACCCGAACAAGCCTCGACCCCTGGTCCTTCTCCATCGAAGACGGCGAGGGCGGAGGCCCGGCGCAATGGGTCAAGGCCAGCCGGCTGCCCGCGAGCGAGCGTTGGTCGCCCACCTACAGGGAGCGGTTGTTGAGGCTGGGCGAATGCAACTCAGGTTGGATCCAGGTCGAGCTCGGCAACCCCGACCTGTTCTATCCGAACCTGCGCTACGCCCCGGCTGACTTCGGAGACGTCATCGTCTGGAACCAGGAGGGATGAGTCACGAGGGCTGAGAGGGTCCGGACGTCACCCAGAGGCTCTGCCACGGCACGCCCAGGTCGATCACCATCTGGCGCACCAGCGGCAGTGAAAGGCCGATCACGTTGTAGGGGTCACCCACGATCGACGTCACGAAGGCCGCGCCCCGGCCGTCGATCGTGAACCCCCCAGCGACGCGCTGCGGTTCCCCGGTGGCGGCATAGGCCGCGATCTCCTCGTCGGAGATGTCGGCGAACGAGACCTTCGACGACCCGACGGCCGTCAACGTGCAAAGCTCCCCGCCCATGTGCACCGCGACGAAATGGCCGGAATGCAGCAACCCCTGGCGCCCCCGCATCCGCTGCCAGCGTCGGATCGCGGCCTCTTCCGACCCAGGCTTGCCGTGCGCCTTCCCGTCGAACTCGAGCACCGAGTCGCACGCGATGAGCACATAGTCGCCCGTCAGGTGGGGGATCACCGTCTCACCCTTCTTGACGGCGAGACGGGTCGCGAGGCGGGTGGGGACCGCGTCGCGCACCTGGCTCTCGTCGAAACCCGACACGATCACTTCAGGGTCGAGCCCCGCCCGTCGCAGCACCGTGAGGCGGGCGGGGGACTTTGACGCCAGGATCACCCGCATGGTCACAGACGGTGGTACGTGCGCCACGCATCCCGTCCGCCGACCAGCGGCTGCCGGACGGTCCGGTAGTACGAGTCCCAGCCACCTGCCAGCGGGCGGTCGTCGGCCGAGCGCAGCTTTTCCTCCCGGGTGCCGACGATCAGCGCCGCGCTGATAGCGGCGATCTCCTCCTCCGAGAGGTTGGCCTTCGTAAACGACACGAGCGGCGATCCGGCTGTCATAGCGGGATGTTCCCGTGCTTCTTGGGGGGCAGTGCGCCGCGCTTGGTGCGCAACAGGCGAAGTGCCCTGATCACCTGGGCACGGGTCTCGTGCGGGTAGATGACCTGGTCGACGTAGCCCCGGTCGGCCGCGACGTAAGGGTTGGTCAACTCGTCGTCATACTCCTGCACGAGGCGGGCCCGCTCGGCCTCCGGGTCGGCGGCCTCCGCCAACTGCTTGCGGTACAAGATGTTGACAGCGCCCTGCGCGCCCATCACCGCGATCTGTGCGGTCGGCCAGGCCAGGTTGATGTCGGCGCCGAGCGCCTTGGAACCCATCACGAGGTAGGCGCCCCCGTAGGCCTTCCGGGTGACGACGGTCAGCAGCGGAACGGTGGCCTCGGAGTACGCGTAGATGAGCTTGGCGCCGCGACGGATGATGCCGTTGTGTTCCTGGGCCACGCCGGGAAGGAATCCCGGCACATCGACGAACGTCAGGACCGGGATGTTGAACGCGTCACAGGTCCGCACGAACCTGGCGGCCTTCTCGGCAGAATCGATGTCGAGGCAGCCGGCGAACACCGTCGGCTGATTCGCCACGATGCCGATGGAGCGACCCTCGATCCGGCCGAAGCCGACGATGATCGACCCGGCGAACAGGGGCATCACCTCGAGGAACTCGTCGTCGTCCAGGACGTTGCGGATCAGGTCGCGCATATCGTATGGCTGGTTCGCCGCGTCCGGGATCAGTTCGTCGAGCAGACGGTCGTGATCGGTGATCGTAAGGTCGACCTCTTCCTCGTCGTAGATCGGAGGATCCTCGAGGTTGTTCTGCGGCAGGTAGGTGAGCAGCTCGCGCACATACTCGATGGCGTCGGACTCGTCCGCCGCGAGGTAATGGGCGTTGCCGGACTTGGTGTTGTGGGTTCGGCCACCCCCTAGTTCCTCCATCGACACGTCCTCGCCGGTGACCGTCTTGATCACTTCGGGGCCGGTGATGAACATCTGCGAGGTCTTGTCGACCATGACGACGAAGTCCGTCAGTGCTGGGCCGTAGACGTGGCCTCCGGCCGCAGCACCCATGATCAGGGAGATCTGCGGGATGACCCCGGAGGCGAGCGTGTTGCGTCGGAAGATCTCCCCGTACAGGGCGAGCGAGACGACGCCCTCCTGGATTCGGGCACCGCCTCCCTCGTTGATGCCGATGAGCGGCACCCCGGTTTTCAGGGCGAAGTCCTGGATCTTGACGATCTTCTCGCCGTAGACCTGGCCGAGGGCGCCGCCGAAGATCGTGACGTCCTGACTGAAGATGCACACGGGGCGTCCGTGGATGGACCCCGTGCCTGTGATGACGCCGTCGCCGAACGGGCGCTTGGCGTCCATTCCGAAGGCGGTTGAGCGGTGCCTCGAGAACTGGTCGAACTCCGCGAAACTCCCTTCGTCTAGGAGCGCCATCACGCGCTCGCGTGCGGTCATCTTGCCTTTGGCGTGTTGTCTCTCTACGGCCGCTGCTGAACCGGCGTGCACAGCTTCATCGATGCGCACCCCGAGATTGGCAATCCGACCGGCGGTGGTGTGGATGTCGATCTCCATGGCCGTCACCCTAGCGCCGTTGCCGATGGCTTCGGTCGATGCCCACCAAAATGCCGCCCTCTGCCTACAATTGCGGCCGTGAACATCGAAGTGCCTGACGCCCGGAGCATTGCAGAGCGGCTGCCCAGGGACACCGTCTTCCGCCGGGTGGAGGTGCTCGCGTCGACGGGGTCGACCAACGCGGACCTCGCGGCCAGGGCCCGCGACGGTGAGACCGAGGGAACCGCGTTGATCGCCATGGAACAGACGGCGGGCCGAGGTCGACTCGACCGGCAATGGGTAAGCCCCCCGGGGATGTCCATCTCGATGTCGCTGCTGCTCGCTCCTCGTCCGGACCTGACCCAGTGGGGCTGGCTGTCGATCCTGGCGGGCATGGCGGTGTCTTCGGCCCTCACCTCCGTCGCACCCGACCCGTCGGCCGTCACATTGAAATGGCCAAACGACGTGCTGATCGGCGGCCGGAAGGTGTGTGGGATCCTGTCCGAACGGATCGAACGAGTGGACGGGGCGCGCGCCGTGATCGGCATCGGGATCAACGTCGGGCTCACCCGTGAGCAACTTCCGGTGCCCAACGCGACCTCGCTCGCGCTCGAGGGCTTCCCGACGCACCCCGAACCCCTCGTCGCAGGGGTTCTCGGCCACTTTGACAGGTACTACCGCAGCTGGTCGCTCCGCGGCAGCCTGCGCGACGAGTATGAGGAACGCTGTGCGTCCATCGGCGCGCCGCTCACCGTGGTGCTGGACGCCACCCATTCGGTCAGCGGGACCGGCAGAGGGGTCGACGAATACGGGCGCCTGCAGGTCGCCACCGCATCCGGGATCGAGACATTCGCCGTCGGCGACGTGGTGCACGCCCGGCTTGTCGGATAGGCGTGCCAGACTTGGGGCATGGCGATCAGTAAGGACCAACTCGGCCGGGATGAATCGATCGTGGCGTCCATGCATACCCACGCGAAGGCGATGGTCGTCCCGGCTCTCGTGGCGATCCTTCTCGGGTCGCTGCTGGGGTTCGCGATCGCGTTCATCCCCACGGACATCCAGCCGTGGGGCACGTATGTCGCGATCGGCATCTTCGTCCTGTTCTTCGTGTGGTTGGTGTTGGTTCCATTCCTTCGCTGGCTGACCACGACGTACACCATCACCGACCGTCGGGTGATCACCCGCAGAGGCATCATCAACAAGATCGGGCACGACCTGCCGCTGAAACGCATCAACAACGTCAACTACGAGCGTTCACTCAGCGATCGCATCCTGGGCTGCGGCACGCTGATCTTCGAGACGGCAGCGGGCCAACCGCAGACCCTGCCTGATGTGCCGCACGTGGAGCGGGTCCACGTCATGGTCACGGAGCTGCTGTTCGCATCCGATGACGACGACGACTGACTGTTACCATGCACCGGTGACCCGCCGCTACACCGTCGCCATCGCAGGAGGTGGGCAACTCGCCCGCATGATGCAGCAGGCCGCGATCCCGCTCGGAATCGACGTCCGCCTGCTGGCAGAGGGGGAGGATGTGTCGGCGGCTCAGGTCGTTCCGCTGACCACGGTTGGCGACTACCGTGACCTCGACACGCTCAAAGCCTTCGTCGACGGGGCAGATGTCCTGACCTTCGATCACGAACACGTGCCGACGCGCCATCTTGAGGTGCTGGCCGAATCGGTGGCGGTGCGCCCCGGTCCTTCGGCCCTGGTCTACGCGCAGGACAAGGCGCTGATGCGTACGAAGATGCAGGAACTGGGCGTGGCCTGCCCCGAGTTCGCCATCTGCGACACGCCCGAGGAGGTGGGGGCCTTCGGGGAATCGAACGGGTGGCCGGTCATCGCGAAGACCTCCCGCGGCGGATACGACGGGAAGGGGGTCTGGAAGCTCGAAGGACCCTCCGAGGTCGGCTTGCCCTTCGAGGCCCTCGCCGACTCGTCGGCGGGGGAGAGGGTGCGCATAGTCGCTGAGGAGTTCATCGACTTCAGTCGTGAACTATCCGCGATCGTGGTCCGGTCGCCGTCCGGGCAGGTGGTCGCCTACCCGATCAGCGAGACCCGGCAGGAGGACGGCATCTGCGTCGAGACGATCACTCCCGCCCCTGGGCTGGATGGTCAGACCGCGGCAGACCTGCAGGAGATGGCGATCCGCATCGCAGGGGAACTCGGGGTGGTCGGGGTGCTGGCCGTCGAGTTGATGCAGGCCCGCGACGGTCGCATCGTCGTCAATGAGTTGGCCATGCGCCCGCACAACACCGGGCACTGGAGCATCGACGGCGCACGCACCAGCCAGTTCGAGAACCACATCAGGGCGGTGCTCGACCTTCCTCTCGGGTCGCCTGAGTTGCGCGACCCTGTCGTGGTGATGGCAAACGTCCTGGGCGGGACCGAGGACGACCTGACGGGCGCGTTGCTGCATGTCTTCGCCCGTGACCGGGCCGTCCGCGTCCACCTGTACGGCAAAGAGGTCAAGCCGGGGCGGAAGATCGGGCACGTGAGCGTCGGTGGAACCGACCTCGAAGAAGTGCGGCGCCGAGCCTGGCACGCCGCCAACTACCTGATGGGAGACCAGAATGCCTGACCCACTTGTCGCCATCGTGATGGGTTCGGACTCCGACTGGCCGACGATGAGCGCCGCTGCCGATGCCCTCGCAGAGTTCGGCATCGCCTACGAGGCCGATGTGGTCTCGGCCCACCGGATGCCCGAGGACATGGTCCGCTTCGGGCGCGGAGCCCACGAACGAGGGCTGAAGGTGATCATCGCCGGGGCGGGTGGGGCCGCGCACCTACCGGGGATGCTGGCCGCCCTGACTCCGCTTCCTGTCATCGGCGTGCCTGTGGCCCTGAAGTACCTGGACGGCATGGACTCGCTGCTGTCGATCGTGCAGATGCCGGCCGGGGTGCCGGTGGCAACGGTCGCCATCGGCAACGCGCGGAATGCGGGCCTGCTGGCGGCCAGGATGCTGGCCACCTCCGATGAGGCGCTGTTGGAGAGGATGCTGGACTTCCAGGAGTCCCTCCGCGACGCGGCCCACGCGAAGGGCAGGATCGTCCGCGAATCGGCCAACTGAAGGGTCCGGGCCGCCCCGCCGTGGTGGCGGAGCGGCCCGGTGAGTCTCAGTCGAAGGTTACGTGCAGGAACGACTCGGAGTAGTGGTCCCCGGCGGCGTTGCCCACTATGCCGACCGAGCTGACTGGAGCCAGGAACTCCTCGAGCTGCCCGTCCGGCATCGAGTTGAGCATCGTCTCGTAGTCCGGCAGGGCCTTCAGGGCGTCGACGTTGAGGAAGACCACGGCCTGCGCCTTCCCATCGACGACCTGCTTGAACGTGTCGAGATCGCCGACCTTCGAGGCCGGATTGAGCAGGTTGTCGGCGCTCTGCCCGTAGGCGACGATGCCGGTGTTGCCGTCCTGGGCGAAGGCGATCCCGGGGATGCCTCCCGCCTGGAGCAGTTCATCGATACCGTCGAAGATCTCCTTCTGCTTCTCCGGCTCGTCGGTTTCCAGCTTCGCGCCCACCTGTGGCATTCCGCCGTCCATCCCGATGGAGAGGCCGACCCGTGAACCGATCAGCGCGCGGAAGTCGTCCACTCCGGTGATGCCGAACGAAGCCAATGCGTCAGTGCCGCCCGCCGCGGTCTCCAGCGTCGACCACAGCTCACCGATGGCCTCATCGGTGGTGCCGGCCGCGATGACCGCGAGGGCGTCGCCCGGAAGGCTCCGTGCCAGGTCCACGACGTCAGGGCCAGACGCCTCGGGTGCGTTCGGAGCCTGCATGACGAGCTTGGCGGTCAACTTGTTGTCACTGACCTTCAGCCCCGCCGCGCCGTGGGCGTCGCGCAGGGCATCGGCGTCGATGGAGGTTGCGTCAAGACCGCTCTCCTGCTCCACCTGCTCGAGGGCGGTGGTCAGCAGTTCGGGGCCGAACCACAACGTCGCAAGGTTGCCCTCGCCCAGCCGACCGATGTCGGCCTTGTACTGCTCGGAGTCTGCCAGGGCGTTCTGCTTGATGTCGTCGACGCTCAGGGTGGAGTTCTCATCGGTGATGACCATCAGGTCGTCGATGAACTGGACCCTGGCCCCATCGCCCTCGTCGCGGGCGAACGCCTCGGCCTTGCCCTTGTCGGTCGTTTCGACGGCCATGATCAGATTGCGCTCGTCCGAGGGGTCGCCCGTGAAGCCGATGGCGATCGAATCCCCCAGCCACGGCTCGATGCTCGCCGCATAGTCGGGGGCATCGGTGGACTCCTGGGTGATCATCGCGTAAACGGCAGCCTTGTAGTCCGTTTCAAGATTGCCGGAACTCAGCGAGGGGAACTTGTCGGCGATGCCCTTGAGTGCCAGCTTGTCGGCATTGGACGGCGCCAGGTTCGCCTCGAAGGCGAAGGTCACGTCGGCAGGCAGCCCTTCGGCGGCCACAGGGGAGGAGCCGCGGAAGAAGAACAGGCCAAGACCCACGGCGGCAGCGACAACGGCCACCCCGACCCCTCCGGCGACGATGGCTTTGGTCTTCGACTTGGCCTTGGGAGCAGCCTGTGGCGGTTGTTGGCCGTAGCCCTGTGGGGGTTGTTGGCCGTAGCCCTGTGGTGGTTGTTGGCCGTAGCCCTGTGGGGCCTGTTGGCCGAAGTTCTGCTGATATCCGGTAGGAGGACCCTGGGGTGGCTGTGGTGAAGGGTTGAACGGTTGCCCCGGGCCCTGGGGGCCCGGCTGCCAACCTGGGTTGGGTGGGTTCTGGGGGGTCGTCACGGTGTGTCTCCTCTGCGGCCTGATCCGGTGTGCGCACCGATCCTAGGCGTTCAGGGGCTCATGTCCGCCGGAGCAATCACCTGCGGTACTTCTCAAGGGAAGTGGTGTCGCCGGCAGCGATCGCCGAGAACACCGCCCGGCTCGACTCCTCGTCCCAGCGCACGACCGAGCCGACGCCGTCGACTTGGGCGTTCGCGTCAGAGATGGGCACCGTCATCGAGATGCCCCTGCCGGACATCACCGACATGAACCCGAGGCCGACGGTCGGCATCATGGTGATCCCCGTTTCGTCTCCGCGGGTGAGAGACCGGGCAGCGGCCGCATTCAACCGCCAGTACCGCACCGGGTTGACCAGCGTGAGCGGGCTGAGAACCTCCTTGCCGATCGCCGCGATGACCTCCCTCTGCCTCTCCATCCTCCCCAGATCACCGTTGGGATCTGCCTTGCGCATCCTCACGTAGCCGAGGGCGGTGACGCCGTCGACCTGCTGGCAGCCTTCGCTGAGCGTCAGATGCGAATCCCGGTCGTCGATGTCGAACGTCGGGCACACCTCGATCCCGCCGACCGCGTCGACCACGTCGACGATCCCGAGGAAGCCGATCTCAAGGTAGCCGTCGATCCGGATCCCGGTGTCCTGTTCGATCGTCTCCACCAGGAGCGGTGCCCCGCCGAATGCGTAGGCCGCGTTCAGCTTGTTCCGGTTCCGGCCAGGGATGTCGACCAGCGAGTCACGAGGAAGCGAGAGCAACACCGGCTCTCCCGTCTCGGGGGTGTGCAGCAGCATCATGGTGTCGGTGCGGCGGCCCTCTGTGCTTCCGGTCCCGAGCCGGGAACGCTCCTCCGCGGTGAGGTCGTCCCGGGCGTCCGAGCCGACCAGAAGGACGGTCGTGCCGGGCTGCTCGGGGGGCCGTTGCCCGGCCGGGGTCGTGTCGACGCTGGTTGTCGCCGACCAGGCGTAGGCGGGAGCCCCGATCAGGAAGGCCAGCCAGGCCAACAGAAGCACGGTCAACGTTCGGAGCAGCCGTGGACGACGCGACCGGCCGCGCCGTTTCCTGGGACCACGGGGCGGCTTGCCCGGAGGTGGGGGCTGGGGGCGCAGTACCGCCGTCGGCTCAGGCTCTTCCTTCCGGTAGAGCCAGTCCATGTCCTTGTCGCTCGGCGCCATCACAGCCTCCTTCATGGCCACATTACAGAAGTGACGGAAAACGACCGTTTCCCGGCGTGGCGCTGTGCAACTGAACCCGCCCGCGGGCCAAACTTGACGGCGCCCTATTCGAGGAGACGATCTGTGCCAGCCATTCCGCCGACCGATGCGCAGCGCGTTCAGCAGCGCCGTGCGTTCGGATTCGTCCTGATGTCAGCGTTCCTGCCCGGATCGGTTCAGACGTTCGCTGGCAACGGGGCTTTGGGACGGTTCGCCCGGCGCGTCTACATTTCGGCGTCTGTGCTGCTCGTGCTCGCGGTGGTCGGGCTGCTGCTGATGCGCGGCTTCACGACCGGATTGCTGCTCACCCCATGGGTGTCTGGCCTGCTCACGTTCCTGTTCTGGCTCCTGTTCGCCTTCTGGGTGGTGCTGCTCCTCGACGCCTGGCGGCTCGCGCGGCCACTGAGGCTCGCCCAGCGGGGCCGTCTCGCGGTGACGGTGACGGCTCTGCTGCTCGTGTTCGGGCTGGGTGGCATCACCAACCTGGCTGCCAGTGCCTTCACCGGGGTCGCCAACATGGGTGAGGTGTTCAGGGGCGGGGGCGACACCCGGCTAAAGGAGGGCCGCTACAACATCCTGCTGCTCGGGGCGGACGCTGCGGATTCGCGTGAGGGGCTGCGGCCGGATTCGATCAACGTCGCCTCCATCGACGCCGCCACCGGCAGCACGGTCATCTTCGGTCTCCCACGCAACCTGCAGCGGGTGCCGTTCCCGGATGGTTCGCCTCTCCACGGGCTCTACCCCGACGGATACGTCTGCGGTGACGGTGCCTGCATGCTGAACGGCATCTGGACGTTGGGGGAGGACCACGAAGCCCTCTACCCGGGTAGGGACGCGGGCCTCGAGGCGACGAAGGAGGCGGTGAGCGAGACGCTGGGGATCGAACTCAACTACTACGCCATGGTCGACATGCAAGGGTTCTCCAGCCTGATCGACGCCATGGGTGGGATCAGGCTCGACATCTCCAAGCCCATCCCGATCGGTGGGGGAAGCACGAAGATCAGCGGCTACATCCAGCCGGGGCAAGACGTGCTCCTCGACGGCTACCACGCGCTCTGGTTCGCCAGGTCGCGGGCCGAGAGCAACGACTACGAACGCATGGTGCGGCAGAAATGCGTGATGTCGGCCATGGTCAAGCAGCTGGACCCGGTCACCGCGGCGCTGAGCTTCGTCGAGCTGTCCGAGGCCGGTCGGTCGATCCTGCGCACCGACATCCCCCGGGGGGAGGTCATGGCCTTCGCGGAGCTCGCTCTCAAGCTCAAGGACCAGAAGATCGCTTCGGTCAACTTCGCGCCTCCCCTGATCCAGTCGGCCGACCCGGATTTCGACCTGATCCGTGCCACGGTCGACGAGACGCTCGGGTCGCCCGAAGGGCAGGCCCCGCAATCTTCCGCGTCCCCGGTCGAAGGGGCGCCTGCGACAGATTCGGAAACCCCTACAGCCAGCCCGCAGGCGGAGACGACCGAGGCGGCCCCCTATACCGAGACGGGGGACCTGGCGGCGGTATGCTCCGTCAGTTCCTGACCGGATAGAGTTGCCCCGGAGCCGAGGGAGGTCAGCTTTGCCGACGAGCGTCAGCGTGGTCATGCCGGTGCGCAATGAGGAACGCCATCTGAGGGCCGCCGTTCAACGCGTGCTCGACCAGCACTACCCAGGCGACCTGGAGCTGATCCTTGCGGTCGGCCCGAGCGAGGACCGCACCCGTCAGATCGCCGACGAGGCCGCCGCACTCGACCCGCGGGTGATCGTCCTCGACAACCCGACGGGGTACACCCCCGCCGGCCTGAATATCGCGATCGCCGCTGCCCGACATCCGATCGTCGTGCGGGTCGACGGCCACGGCGAACTGAGCCCCGACTACATCGCCACCGCTGTCGACCTCATCGAGGCCACCGGCGCCGCGAATGTCGGTGGCCTGATGGACGCCAGGGGGTCGAGCCCCCTCTCTGAGGCTGTGGCGGCGGCCTACAACTCGCGACTCGGGCTCGGGGGCGGCGGCTTCCACTTGGCCGAGACACCGGCCGGCCCGGCCGACACCGTGTTTCTCGGGGTGTTCCGCAAGGAGGCGCTGCGCGAGATCGGAGGATTCGACGAAACGTTGCACCGGGCGCAGGACTGGGAACTGAACTACCGGCTCCGCAATGCCGGACACACCGTCTACTTCTCGCCGGAGCTCAGGGTCGTCTACCGGCCGCGCGACAGCTACCGGGCGCTTGTCAGACAGTTCTTCACCACCGGGCAGTGGCGCCGGGAGGTGGCCCGCAGGCATCCCGACACCGTGTCGCTGCGCTACCTCGCCCCTCCCGCCGCGGTGGCCGGGATGTCGGTGGGCATCGTCGGCGGGCTGCTCGGCCTGATACTTCGCAACCGGTTCCTGACGGCGCTGTTCGTCGCGCCGCTGCTCTACCTGGCATTCCTGGCGGCGGCGACCGTTTCCATCCCTGGGCTTTCCGCCGGGGCCCGGCTACGGCTGCCGCTCGTGCTGGCCATCATGCACATCGCGTGGGGAGCGGGCTTCATCAGGGGAATCGACCAGACCCCCGCCGCCGGGGGTGCGGCGTGAGGCTCTCGCCGAGCCTGAGCTCACCGGCAAGCCCAACAAGCCTTCCCGGGGGGATCGAGGTATTCGTCGCCCCCGGGTCAACGACATCGAAGGAATCGAAGGAACAGCCATGATGGTCTCGAATTTCCGCACGGTCCTGCGCGGTTACGAACCCGCGCAGGTGGACGCCGAATTGGCGACCCTCCAGCAGGCACTGGACGCGGCCCGCTCTGAGCTTGGGGAGGTCATCGGGCAACTCACAGCGTCTCGGCAGGGTCAACTCGAGATCGAGGCTCGGCTGGCCGATGCCAACACGCGAGCCGAGGAGGCGCTTCGCGCGGGGACGGCTGCCTCTCGGCCCACGTTCGAGGACCTTGGCGCGCGGATCGGGCAGATACTGAGCCTGGCAGACGCGGAGGCCGCAGGGCTCCTGCAGTCAGCCAGGGAAGAGGCTGCGATGCTGCTGAGTGAGGCGACCAACAGGGCCGAGGGCATCGTGACCGAGGCCGATCGCTACGCGTTCGACACGCGCAGTTCAGCGGAAGCCGATGCGGAGGGCAGACTCGCCGACGCCCAACGTCGAGCCGATGAACTCCTCGACCATGCGGACAGCGAGGCTGCCGCCCGAAGGGAGGAAGCCCAGGCCGTCTACGAGTCCCAGCAGGCCCGCGCAGGGCAGGCCGCGGCCGATTTCGAGCGCGCCCTCGCGGAGCGACGTGACGCGGCCGCAGCCGACTTCGCGGTGGCGATGGGGCAGCGCGACGATCAGTTGCGGGCCGCCGAGGAGAACCTCAGCGCCGCCGAGAACGAGGCACAGCGGGTGATCTCTGACGCCGCCAGCCAGGCTGAGACGCTGAAGGCCCAGGCCCGCAGCGATGCAGACGAATTGGTCGCTGAGGCCAGAAGCAAGGCAGAGCGCATCCGGCGCGACTCGGAGCGCGAACTGGCCGCGGTGACCCAGCGACGCGACTCGATCACCGCCCAACTTTCCAACGTGCGTCAGATGCTCGGGACCCTGGGAGGGGGAGCCGTGCTCGTCGGTGTGTCCTCCGAACAGTCCCCGGAACCGATCGAGGACAACCAGGGCCCGTCAGCGGAGGGCCAGACAGAGGTGGAGGCCGACTCCGACGAGGTCGACGCCGACGCTCAATTTGACGCCGCGGAGGCGGAGATCGAGGGCTGAGGGCGACTCAGGCGATGATCGTTGCGTGTTCGGTTGCCGCGACCGCGGCCAGCCGCTCATCTGAAAGGCCAACCGCCACCACGGTGGATCCGGTGCCCAGCAGCGGCGACACCAGCGCCTCCAGGATCAGCCCCTCCCCGGCGACGGGGTCGGGGAGAAGGAGGCGGGTGTCGCGGGCTGCGACGGTGGGAACCACCTGGCCGTCGAGGACATCACCCAGCGCCGAGGGGATCTCGTCATGCACATCGGGCTGGGCGAACACCTCGACGTAGTCGAGTGCGTCGCCGGGGGTGTCCGGGAACCCGCGGCCCAGCGGGTGCAGCGAGCAGGCGACGGTCTGGGCCGCCCGTCGGTTGTCGTCCGGACCAACCACCAGGAGGTCGGCGCCGGTCGGCGTCGTGTTGACTGGGTAGCCGCGCTGCCAGGCGGCCGCGATCCACACGAGAGCCACCCAGTGGCCGGGGTGCGTCGTGGCCAAGGCGATGTCGATCGGATCGCCGTCTTCATGCCCCAGGTCCGCGATCAGGTTGGCCGTCTTGTCGACCCAGTTCGCGAACGTGGTGGCGCTCAGTTCGGTGCGGGTGTCGGCCGCTCCGTCGTAGTAGGTCAACAGCGGGCGGGTTCCGGACGAGGCGACCCGTCTCGTGAGCGCGGCGATCAGCATGCCCTGATCGTATCGGTCTCATCCGGGCCAGGCCCATGACGCGGTAGCCTCTGCGCATGCGCTACGTAGTCATCATGGCTGGAGGATCCGGAACCCGCCTCTGGCCGCTCTCCAGGCAGGGGCGGCCCAAGCAGTTGCTCGAACTGTTCGAAGGGCAGTCGCTCCTCCGGCAGGCCTACGACCGGCTGGTCGGCGTGGTGCCCGCGGACAACGTCCTGGTTTGTACCGGGCGCATGTACGCGGCGGATGTCGCCCGGCAGATCCCGGAGCTGCCATCGGGCAACATCCTCGGTGAGCCGGAAGGCCGTGACTCGCTCAACGCCGTGGCCTGGTCTGCCGCCGAGTTGGCGCACCGCGACCCTGACGCCGTCGTCGCGATGCTCACCGCTGACCAGGTGATCCGACCGGTCACCGAGTTCCAGCAGGCCCTCGGCGTGGCCTTCGACGTGGCAGAGACCGTGCCGGGTGCGCTCGTCACGCTGGGGGTCGTGCCCACCGCTGCCCACACCGGCTACGGGTATCTGCACCGAGGGCAGGAGCTTGACGGTTTCCCGGGCGTGTGCCGCGTCGCCGAGTTCAGGGAGAAGCCGTCGCGTGAGGTGGCGGAGAAATACCTGGCCAGCGGTGAATACTGGTGGAACGCCGGCATGTTCGTCTGGCGTGCCGCCACGCTCCTCGACCAGCTCGATCGACTCCAGCCGGAGACCGCCGCCACGGTCAGGGAGATCGCCGCACATCCAGACCAGCTCGACCGCCTGTTCCCGACGCTGAGGAAGATCTCGGTCGACTACGCCGTCATGGAACCGGCCTCCCTCGGGGGCACGGGGGCGACGGTGGTCGGGGTCCCGCTCAACGTCGAATGGAAGGACGTCGGGGGGTTCGCCTCGCTCGCCGAGCTTTTCGCCACCGACGTTGATGGGAACGTCGTTAACGGCCGGTCGGTCTCGCTGGACTCGTCGGGTTGCCTTCTCGTCAACGAACTCGGACCAGATCACGTGATCGCCACGATCGGGCTGACCGACTGCCTGGTTGTGGCCACCCCGTCGGCCACCCTCGTGGCCCGGTTGTCCGATTCGGAGCGGGTAAAGGAACTCGTCACGCTCGTGCGGAACCGTGCCGGGGCAGAGTTCGCCTGAGTCGAGTCCTGGCCTGCTCCCACTTGACCGATCAAAATTACTCGTGTGTAATTCTGGACAAGAAGGGGGGGCCATGGACGACGCACTGCTCGAGTTGTTCGACGATTCGATGTACGCCTGGCAAGCCGATGCCCTCTGCGCCCAGACCGATCCCGAGGCATTCTTCCCGGAGAAGGGTGGTTCCACGCGCGAAGCCAAGCGCGTGTGCCAGGGTTGCACCGTGCGCACCGAATGCCTCGAGTTCGCCCTCGCGCAGGACGAGCGGTTCGGCATCTGGGGAGGGCTCTCCGAACGGGAGCGACGCAAGTTGAGGAGCGCCGCCAGCTGAAACCCGCTGGTACTGTCGAGGCTCACCATCGGAGGACCATTGACAGACGAACCGCAACACGGCCATGAAGCCGATGCACTCTGGGCCTGGATCGAGAAGGAAGCCGACCTTCCGGGCGTAGACGAGATCCGCGCCGGGTCCGTCACCGCCGTCATGGTGGTCCACAACGCGGAGGAGTGGCTCCCGAGGCAACTCTTGTCACTGGCCCGGCTCGACCCGCGGCCTGGGCGACTCGTAGCCGTCGACACCGGTTCGACGGACGACTCCGCGGCCCTGCTGGAGAGGGCCGATCGCGAGGGCGTCGTGGATTCGGTCATCACGCTCGGGGCCGACGCCGGGTTCGCACAGGCGGTCGAGACCGCCCTTGAGGGTAGCGAGCCCGAGTGGATCTGGCTGTTGCACGACGACTCTGCCCCGCACCGAGACGCGCTCGCGCACCTCCTGGAAGGGGCCCGGCGCAGCGACGTCGTCGTGCCGAAACTGCTTGAGCCGAAGCGCCGGAATTATCCGGAGACCATCTCCGAGATCGGACAGGCCATCACCGCCGGAGGAATCCGGGTGCCGCTCGCAGAGGTCGGCGACATCGATCAGCACCAGAGCGAGTCGCGCGAGGTCCTCGGCGCGTCGACCGCCGGGCTGCTGGTCAGGGGCGCCGTCTGGCGTGAACTCGGAGGAATCGCGCCCGAGGTGGGGCGACACCGCGACGGCGTCGACCTGGGGTGGCGCGCCAACGCGGTCGGCTACCGCGTCCTCACGTGGCCGCAGGCGGCCCTCAACCATCTGCGCGCCGGGCACACCGGCCTGAGGCCGGACGATGAGCATCACCACGTATCGGACCGGCTCGGGGCACTGCGGGTCGCAGGCTCCCGCGGCGCCAGCACCGTCGGGCTCGGGGCGGCGTCGCTGGCACGTGCCGTGGGGTTCCTGTTCGCCAAGTCGCCTTCGCATGCCGCCGCCGAACTGAAGGCCTGGCGCGGGTATCGCAGGAGCCCTGCCCTGACGGCGGCGCTTGCAGCCCGCCTGCCTGTGGACGACCAGACCCCGGAAGATCTGCTGCCCAGCCGCTTCTGGCCGCTACGCAACGCCGTCGATTCCTTCGGTGCCGGGCTCTCGGAGCGGTACCGGTCGCTGACGGAGGCGCCTGCCGAGACCTCGATCGACGAACTGACCAGCGACGACTTCGCGGCGCCCAGCCTGCGCACCAGGTTCCTGTCGCCTTCGACCCTGCTCGTGCTCGTGCTGCTGGTGACCGCGGCGATCGCGGCGCGCACCCTCCTGGGAGGTGGCCCGGTTTCGGGTGGAGGGCTCTTGACCGCCCCGACCTCGCTGGGCGAGGCCTGGCAGGGCTACCTCGAAGGCGATGCGCCGTGGCTCGGCCTCGCGGCGGTTTCGTCCTTGGCCGGGTTCGGCAGCCCAGGCTGGTTCACGTTCCTCGCGGTGGTTCTGACGCCGCTGCTCGCGGGACTTTCGGCGCTCGCGTTGCTGAGGCGATTGGGGTTCGCGTCGCCGATCGCCTGCGCCGCAAGCGCCGCCTGGGCGGGAGGCACCGTTCTGCTCGGGCTGGTCACCGCCGGTGATGTGACCGGGATGGTGCTGGCCGTCGCCGGGCCACTACTGGTGCGTGCCGTACACGCCGTGGTGGTCAACGAGACGACCGGGGCGGAGCGGCTCCGGGCCCCGGCTGGGGCGGCGTTCTGGCTCATCGTCGTGTCGGCGGTCTGGCCGTTCGCTCTACCTGCGGCCACCATCGTGGGTGTGGTTTGGGCGCTCCGGGAACGGGCAAGGCGCATGGAGGTCGCCGTCCTCCTCGCTCCAGCCTGGCTGTTCCTCGCCCCGTGGCTGCCGACCCTCGCGCGCTATCCGGGGCGGATGCTGACGGGCGTGGACCCGTTGGCGTGGACCGACTACCCGCCGGCTTCCTATGCGCTGGTGGTCGGACGGATCCTGCCTTCGGGTCTCCCGGTGTGGGCAAACGTCGTCTTCTTCGCAGCGCTGGGGTTGGCCGCGGTCGTCGCCATGGCGAAGCTGCCGCGCAAGGCCTGGCTCGTGTCTCTGGCCTGGCTCGGGGCACCGCTCGTCATCGGCACCGCCTTGTCGCGGCTCACCGTCTCCGTCGATGGCGGCGTGGTGCGTCCGCTGCTCTCACCGTGGGCGCTGCTCGTGCTGGCCGCGTTGCTGCTGCCGGTGCTGTGGAGCCAGCGTGAGCCGGGCCGCCACAAGCTGGCCGGCCCGGTGGCCCTCGCCTTGAGTGGGGCGCTCGCCGTGGGGGTCTGGATGGTCGTCGGCTTCGCTGGGCCGGTCCGCTCGGTCACCTCGGTGCTGCCCGGGTACGTGCGAGACGTCATCTCCTCGACCCGCGATTCCCGAGTTCTGGCGCTGGAGATCTCAGACGATGCCAGTGTCGCCTGGAACGTGATCGATTCCCGCCAGCCGCAGTGGGGGACTGGGGAACGCAACCCGATCGGATCCTTCAGCGCACAGTTCAACGCGTTGGCCTACTCGATCGCCGCAGGCGACCCGCCCGATGATCTGGCGGAAAGGTTCCGCATCATGGGCGTCTCGCACCTGTACGTCGGTGGCGTCGACTCGAGCTTGAGGGCGACGCTCGACAACCTTGAGTCGATGATCAGCAATCCCGCCGACGACCGTTCTGTGGTCTGGACGGTCAGCGGGCTCGTCTCCAGAGTGTCGATCGATGCGGAGGAACCGTTCATCGTCGACGCTAAGGTGCCGCCCGGCGCACCCGAGAGGATGCTCTACCTGGCTGAATCCGGTGCGGCGGACTGGACGGCGAGCGTGGACTCCGAGACGTTGCCCCGCGCCGGTGACACCGAACGTGCACTGATCGATGATTCGGTGGTCACGTTCGGGCCGTTGCCCGCGGACGGCGGCACACTCGAGATCCACCCCGAGCGCCACATCTGGCGGGCGCTGCTCCATCTCGTCGTCATGCTCGGGTTGCTGCTGATGGCCGCGCCAACCCTCGGTGGCGCCACACAGGCGAGGAGGGGGCAGTGATGCTTCGAAGGCTCGCGCTGTCGTTGACGTCGGTGGTGCTCGTGGTCGGCCTCGCCGTTGGGCTCTCGCTGATCAGCCCCCTGCGACGACCCCCGGCACAGACCGTGTCGTTGATCCACGCCACCAGGCTCACCTGCCTGACCGCGGGACGGGCACTCGTTCTCGGCGATGCCCCGATTTCGGCGACCCCGCTGGGTGAGCGGACCTCGCCGTCGGCCGACGGCCCCATCGATGAGGAGTTCACCGGACCAACCGTGCTGGTCTCGAACGATCTCATCGTGGGAGGGGTCCTCTCATCGGATCCGAACGGCTACACGCCGTGCGTGACCGCGCTCCCCACCGGTGTGCTCCAGGTGCTCGACCCGGCCAGCACCGAACTCGTGCTGGTCAACACCGATGCCAATGAGGCGGTGGTCGACCTGACTCTTCTGGGTTCCGACGGCGAGATCTCGGCGGTTGGTGGGCGCGGTATCGCGATCGCTCCCGGCGTAAGCCGGACGGTCGCCTTGTCGGTGCTCGCCCCGCAAGGGCCGGTCGGAGTCCTTTACAACACCAGCGCCGGGCGTGTCTCCGCACTCGTCCGACAGGTTGAGGGACGCAGCGCCCCCGACACGCTGGCAGGCACCCCTGCCGAATCCCAGGTCATCGGGGGTATCCCGGCCGACGCCCAGAGCGCCCAACTGGTCCTCAGTAACCCGTCAGAGAACCGGGTTGCGGTGACCGTCGCGGCCCTCGGCGCCACCTCGACCTACGAGCCGGCCCCGGCCGCGGACCTCAGTGTCGACCCGCTCAGCACCGTCGTCGTCGACCTCGGTTCCTCCCTTGGCGCTGAGGCGAGCGCCCTGAGGATCTCCTCTGCGGGAGCTGTCGGGGCGTCGGTGCTGTTCGGTGACCAGGGGTCCCAGGCCAGTATCAGGGCGACAGATCCGGGCAGACGGCTCGGGGTGCTGGCCGCCGACGCAGGCTCGGTCCTGGTCACCAATCCCGGGGTCGAACCCGTCACCGCGGACATCGTCGCAGGGGGGAGCCTCACCACCGTGGAGCTCCAGCCCGGCACGACGACCGCCGTCCCGGTAACGGCCACCGAGGTCGGCCCCATTCGGATCGAAGCGGACGGGCCCGTCCTCGCGGTGGCACGCTCGCAAGACGGGGCCTTGTCGTATCCGCTGTCCCCAACCGAGGATGCCGAGGCGAACGCGGGGGTGGTCCAGGCGGACCCGGGCCTGCGCTGACGCCCCGTTCAGTCCCAGTCCGGCTCGCCGCCGAGTTCCTCCATGGTGCGCCCCGTGATCGCGCTCAACTGCTCGACGATGGTCTGGTGAACCAGATCCCGCAGCTGCGAACGTGACCCGGAGCGGTGTTCCAGGGGCCGTTCGAACAGCACGATCTGGGTCTTGTGGCCCTTGCCGGGTTCAAGGGCGGCCGACAGCGGCACACGGTCACCAGACCAGGCAACGTTGAGATTCGGCACCTCCTCGACCCCGATGATGACGTCGCGCAGCGCGTCAGGCGCGACGGCGGCGATGTCGGCCATCGCGGAGGTGACACAGTCGCTGAAGAACGCGACCCTGGAAGGGCGGGCCAGTGGCACCGGGCGTTGGGTCAGTGGGTTCGGCGAGGCCAGCGGCCCACGGATCCCGCGGCCGTGTCGATCTCGTCTGCGTGGCATACCGGCCACTTTAGCCCGGGGGAGTAGATTGGCGCCGTGCGCTCCTGTTCCCGTACCGGCTGCTCCGCACCCGCGGTGGCGACGATGACCTATGTGTACGCGGATTCGACCGCCGTCCTCGGCCCGCTGTCCCATACGCCGGAGCCCGGCGCCTACGATCTGTGTACCCTGCACGCCGAGCGCACCAGCACCCCGAAGGGGTGGGAGATCATCCGGCTCCCCCTGGACGGTGTCGTCAAGCCGCCGGCCGCCCCGTCCGATGACCTGATGGCGTTGGCCGACGCGGTGCGTGTCATCGGCATGCGCGAGGACGATCCGGCGCTGCGCCCCTCGCCGGGCTACACGGAACCGGCCCTGCCCGGGCGGGGCGGGCACCTGAGGCTTGTGCCGACGGCGGAGTGACTCTGCCGGTAAGGTTTGGCCCGTGCTCGAGCCCCAGATCTTCAAAGCCAATGACATCCGTGGTGTGGTCGACGGTGACCATCCGGAATGGGATCTCGAAGGGGCGCGCTCGCTCGGGGCGGCCTACGTCGACCTGGTGAACCCTGAAGAGTTCGTGCTCGCGCGGGACATGCGCGGCCTCGGCCGTGAGCTCTCGCTCGCGTTCGCGGACGGGGCACGGCGGGCTGGGGCCTCGGTCATAGATATCGATCTGGCCTCCACGGACGAGCTCTGGTTCGCCTCCGGCTGGCTCCGGATCCCCGGTGTGCAGTTCACGGCCAGCCATAACCCGGCCAACTACAACGGGATCAAGTTCTGCCTGGCCGGCGCCCTGCCCGTCCCGGCTGACTTCATGACCCGGCTGCGGGACAGGGCGGCACAGGTCGTCATCGGCGCCGAGGCGACCGGTGGGTACCGGAGCCTTGACGCGCTGGGTCCGTACGCGGCCCGGTTGGGTGAACTGGTCCCGCCCCGGGAGGGGCGCCGGCTCAAGGTCGTCGTCGACGCCGGAAACGGGATGGCCGGGCACACCGCCCAAGCCGTGCTCGGAAACAGGAACCTCGACATGGTGGGCCTGTACCTCGACCTGGACGGCACGTTCCCCAACCACCCCGCAAACCCGCTTGAACCGCAGAATCTTGTCGACGCGCAGGCCGCGGTGCGCGAGCACGGGGCCGACCTCGCCCTGGTGTTCGACGGCGACGCCGACCGCTGCTTCATCGTCGATGAGCGGGGCGAGGTGGTCGATCCGTCGGTCATCACCGCGATGATCGCCGTCGCCGAACTCGACAGGCACCCGGGGGCCACGATCGTGACCAACACCATCACATCGCAGTGCGTCGCCGAGGCGGTGGAGGCTCACGGCGGCAAGGTGGTCGTCTCGCCGGTGGGCCATACCTACGTGAAGGCGATCATGGCCGAGACCGGCGCGGTGTTCGGAGGGGAACACTCGGCCCACTACTACTTCCGCGAGTTCTGGTCCGCCGACACCGGCATGCTCGCCGCGCTACACGTCCTCGAGCTGCTGCGGGCCTCCACCCGGCCGCTCTCGCAGCTCGCGGCCGTTCACGACACCTACGCGCGCTCCGGCGAGATCAACTCGACGGTGGCCGACCCGGAGGCGTGCATGGACAAGGTGGCCGCCGCGTACCGCGGCCGCGGCGAGGTCAGCCGAGGTGACGGGCTCACCGTCGGCAACCCCCAACTCAGGTGGTGGCTAAACCTGAGGCCGTCCAACACCGAGCCCCTGCTCAGGCTCAACGTGGAGGCGCCCGATCAGGCGACCATGGTCGCCCTACGCGACGAGGTGCTGAGCCTGGTGCGTGGGTGACGGGCCTTTTCCGAGGCGATAGGCTCTGAACCGAGCCCACAGATTCAGGAGTAGACACATGTCGGAAGATCAGATGACGCTGTCGCCGGAGTTCCTGGCGATCGCGGCCTGCCCCGCATGCCACGCGAAGTTCGCGGTGGATTACGACGAGCATGAACTGGTCTGCACGAACCAGGCCTGCGGTCTCGCATACCCGGTCCGCGACCAGATCCCGGTGCTGCTGATCGACCAGGCCCGTAGCACGCTGTGAACGCGTCGCTGTTCGACGATGCCAGGCTGGAGGAGCCCAGCCTGGAGACCCACGAAGGGCTCCGCTGGCTGGCGCTCGCCGGGTCTCGCATCAGACGCGCCGCCCAGACCCGTCCGAAGGGGGAACTGAACGGCATCGACCGTCCCCGCGGCATCCTGGTGATCGGCTCTGAGGCCCGGTTCGTCCGCGCGGTGCTGGAACCCTCCTGCCCGGTTCCGTTCATGGCCTGGCCCGGCCCCGGCCTGCCAGCCTGGGTCGGCCCGCTCGACCTCACCGTGGTCATCGGCGGCCACGACTCACCGCTCTGGGTGCTGAAGTGTGCCGCGGAGGCGGCAAGGCGCGGTGCCGCGCTGATCGTCGCGGCCCCGGAGGGCTCCGAGCTGGCAAGGGCCGGTGCCTCAACCGCAACCACCCTGATCCCCACCTTTGAAGACGACCCGATGGCCGCGGCCGTGGCCGTCCTCGCACGCCTGGGTGAGATGGGCCTCGGGCCCGGTGTGCATCCAGAGCACATCGCCGACGCGGCCGACCTGGTGGCCGAGTCTTGTGCCCCCCGCCGGGACCTCTCGAACAACCCGGGCAAGGAACTTGCGCTGGAACTTGCCGACGGGCTCCCGCTCATCTGGGGCGGCACCGTCCTCGCAGGGCGGGCCTCCCGCCGGATCGCCGAATCGCTGCGCCGCGCCTGCGGCCGCCCGGCACTGGCGGCCGACGCCGCAGAGCTGGAGACGCTGCTGGCTGCCGTCCCGCGTCGCGACCCGTTCGCGGACCCGTTCGACGAGACCGAGGAGGCCCGCCCCGTAATCGTGCTGCTCGACGCCGACCGGTTGGATGAGCCGCTCCGCGGCACCGCATCAGGGCTCCTCGCCCGCGCCGAGGCCGTCGGGGTGCGGGTCGCCCGGATCTCGTCGGGCGACTCCGAACTGCAGGCCACCGACGTCGAACGCTACGTCAGGCTCCTTCAGATGGGCCGCTACGGGGCGGCCTACCTGGGGATCGGTCTCGATGAGCCGTTCAGCATGCTCGGGCTGGCAGACTGACCCCATGCGAGTCTTCGTTCTCAACGGCCCAAACCTCGGGCGCCTCGGAACCCGCCAACCCGAGGTCTACGGTGGCACCACCTACGCCGACCTGGCTGAGCACCTGGTGGAGACCGGCAGGGGGATGGGGCTCGAAGTCGAGGTGCGCCAGAGCGACAGCGAGGCGGAGATGATCGGCTGGCTGCACGAGGCCGCCGACGCCGACGCGCCGGTCGTCCTCAACGCGGGTGCCTGGACGCACTACTCCTACGCGCTCGCCGACGCTGCGGCGCTGGTGCCGCGCTACGTCGAGGTCCACATCTCGAACGTGCACGCCCGCGAGGAGTTCCGCCACCACAGCGTCTTGTCTGCGAAGGCCGACGGCATCATCGTCGGCTGCGGTGTGGGCGGCTACGACCTCGCCCTGGCACACCTGGCCGCGACCGCTCGATAGTGTTCGGGCGTCCCGCCACGGGTAGAGTGACGGGCGTGGATTTTCGCGTAGCTGACCTGACCCTTGCCGACTTCGGACGAAGGGAGATCACCCTTGCCGAGCACGAGATGCCTGGCCTGATGGCGATGCGGGCCAGGTATTCGCAGTCCCAGCCGTTGAAGGGCGCACGGATCGCCGGGTCGCTGCACATGACCGTGCAGACCGCGGTGCTGATCGAGACCCTGGTCGCGCTCGGGGCCGAGGTCCGATGGGCTTCCTGCAACATCTTCTCCACCCAGGACCACGCGGCCGCCGCCATCGCGGCCGCAGGAGTCCCCGTCTTCGCCTGGAAGGGCGAGACGCTGGAGGAGTACTGGTGGTGTACCAGCCAGATTCTGCAGTGGCCTGACGGCGGACAGCCGAACATGATCCTCGACGACGGCGGCGACGCCACCCTCCTGGTCCATCAGGGGGTCGCCGCACAGGCGGCCGGTCAGGTTCCCGCCGATTCGGACGACGACTCGCACGAGTTCCGCGTCATCAAGGAGACCCTGCGGTCGGCCCACGGCGTCATCGACTGGCGCGCGCTCGCCGACAGCATCCGAGGCGTCACCGAGGAGACGACCACAGGGGTTCACCGCCTCTATGAGATGGCACGCGACGGGTCGCTGCTGTTCCCCGCGATCAACGTCAACGACTCCGTCACCAAATCTAAGTTCGACAACAAATATGGCTGCCGCCACTCGCTGATCGACGGCATCAACCGGGCCACCGACGTGTTGATCGGCGGCAAGGTGGCGGTCGTGTGCGGCTACGGCGACGTCGGCAAGGGCTGCGCCGAATCGCTGCGCGGCCAGGGCGCCCGGGTCATCGTCACCGAGGTCGACCCGATCTGTGCATTGCAAGCGGCGATGGACGGCTTCCAGGTCGCGGCCCTCGACTCGGTCGTCGCGAGCGCCGACATCTTCGTCACCGCCACCGGCTGCTGCGACGTCATCACCAACGAGCAGATGGCCCGCATGAAGCATCAGGCCATCGTCGGCAACATCGGCCACTTCGACAACGAGATCGACATGGCCGGGTTGGAGGCCCGCACCGACGCGACCAGGATCGAGATCAAGCCCCAGGTCCATGAGTGGCGTTTCGACGACGGCCACTCGATCCTCGTGCTGTCGGAGGGGCGGCTCCTGAACCTGGGCAACGCCACCGGGCACCCGTCGTTCGTGATGAGCAACTCGTTCACCAACCAGGTGTTGGCCCAGATCGAGCTGTTCACCAGGCCAGACGCCTACGCCCTCGGGGTGCATGTACTGCCCAAGCACCTGGATGAGGAGGTCGCCAGGCTGCACCTGGCTGCTCTCGGCGTCGAACTGAGCACCCTGACTGGGAAGCAGGCAGACTACCTGGGTATCCCGGTCGAGGGACCGTTCAAGGCCGACAGCTACCGTTACTGACCATCACTTGCCAGGCCTCAGCGGCTACCGACTGTCACTTGCCGGGGTTGAGCGACTCCCAGATCTCCTTGCAATCAGGGCAGACGGGGAAGCGGTCGGGGTTCTTCGTCGGGACCCAGACCTTGCCGCAGAGCGCCACCACCGGGGTGCCGTTGACCATGGCGGCCATGAGCTTGTCCTTGGGCACGTAGTGCGAGAATCGGTCCTGGTCGCCGTCCTCGAACAGTTCGGTGCGCTCATCGACTACGGTCTGGGAGCCTGGGGCCATTTCTGTCATGGGCCGATTCTACGACGCTGCCGTGGCAGAGACGACGACCAGATTTCTTGAGAGGAGGGGCATGGAGGTATCGAACGGACGCCGGGTGCTGATCGGCGGAATCATGTTGGCCGTATTCACGGTCGCGTTCCAGTCGATCGGTCTGGCGACCGCCCTTCCCACGCTGATGGCCTCGTTCGACGCCACACATCTGTACCCGTGGGCCTTCACCACGATGATCTCCGGCATGTTGCTGGCAACGGTGGTGGCGGGTCGGATCGCGGATCTGCGTGGCCCGGCGGTACCGATGCTCATCGGGTTCGGACTGTTCGGGGCCGGCCTGTTGCTCGGCTGGGTCGCTCCAACGGTTTGGGTGGTGCTGCTGGCCAGGCTGGTGCAGGGGCTCGGCGCGGGGGCGCTGAACCTGTCGCTGTCTGTGGTCGTGGCCCACGGCTTCTCCATCACGCAGCGGCCGCGCGTGATGGCGTTGGTTTCGTTCTGCTGGTTGTTACCGGCGTTCATCGGCCCGCCGTTTGCGGCTTGGCTGACGCAGTTCTCTTGGCGGCTGGTGTTCGCCGCGATGCTGCCGTTGGTGCTGGTCGCGTTCGTGATCACACTGCCGGGGCTGCGGCAGGTGCAGAAGGTGTTCGTGCCGGGGGAAGACGATGTCGACCCGGTGGTGGTGTGGCCGACGCTGGCCGTGACGGTCTCGCCGTCGCTGATCCTTCTTGCCGGGCAGAGCCTGGGCCTGGTCAGCGTCGGCTCGGGCGTATTGGGTGTGCTGGTGCTGGCCTGGGGGCTGCCGCGGATCCTCGCGCCCGCCACGCGGGGGTTCGGGCCGGGCCTGCCAAGCGTCGTTTTGTCGAGGGCGGCCCAGGCGGGCGCCTTCTTCGCGGCGGAGACCCTGGTGTTGGTGACTCTCCAGGACCTGCGCGGCTACACCCCGTTCGAGGTCGGCCTGGCATTGACCGTCGGCAGCGTGGGCTGGACGACGGGCTCCTGGTTGCAGGCGCAGAAGTGGGTGCGGCTGAGTAGGAGCGGTTTCATCACGCTGGGTGCCACCTGTTCCGCGGTGGGGATCGCAGCGCTGACGGCGTTCGCCTGGTTCCTGCAGCTTCCGCTGGCATTCGGGTTGATCGCCTGGATCGTCGCGGGTTTCGGGATGGGGCTGACGATGCCCAGTTCGGCCGTCGCCGTGATGGGGCTGTCTTCGCGGTTCGAGCAGGGACGCAACCAGTCGTCCATGCAGGTGGCGGAGTCGGTGGGCAACTCTGTGGTCACCGCCGTCGCTGGCGGGATCTACACCGCGTTGCTTGCGGCCCAGCCTGCGAAGCTCAGCTACACCGCGGCACTGGGGGTCGCCTTGGTGATTGGGCTGGCCGCCGTCGCGCTTTCCAGGAGGGTCGGCCTGATCCCCAATGAGCTGCGGGCCTGACCCGGGTCTGCTTGGCCGCGACCGGTTAACTGGTCAGGACGAAGACGGTAAGGAAGATCGTCAGGGCGAGCAGCACGACGGCAGAGACAGTCACCAGAAGATAGAACCTGAGCGAGTGTGACTCCTGGGCCTTCTTCGGGGTGTATCGGCCTCTACCGATGTAGTTGTCGAGCATCGAAACCGGGGTCTCGCTGCGCGGTGTGAGGCTCGAACCCTGGCGTCCACCGCTGATCAGGGCGCCCATCGGGGGCGGTGCCGAAGGCATGACGCCGATCGAAGTGGCGGTTGCCGACACCGAGATCGGCCGCGGACGATAGGCCTCGCCGCCGGGCATGGTGTCGGCGAGACGGTCGAGCACGTCGGCGAACTGCGCCGCGGTCTGGGGACGCCGGTTTGGGTCGGGTGACAGTGCGGAGGCCAGCACCTGATCCAGCAGGTCGGGGGCGCCGATCTGCGGCGCGATCGCGACCGGACCGATCGCGTGGTTGCGGCTCAGTAGTTCGGCGAGGGTCTTGACCGGGAACGGCGGGCGCCCCGTCAGCAGCGCGAACGTGACGCACGCGAGGGAGTAGATGTCGGAGCGCTGGTCCAACTGCGAGGAGTTGGCCTGTTCGAGGGCCATGTAGGCCGGGGTGCCTGCCGTCATGGTGTCGCGGTACCCGTCGAGCAGCGACTTCGCGACCCCCAGGTCGGCCAGCATGACCCGCACGCCCTGCGGGGTGTTGGTGAGGAGGATGTTGCCGGGGGTGACGTCGCGGTGCATCAACTGGTTGCGGTGCAGGACCTCCAGCGCGCGGGCGGCCTCGGCGACCAGGCGTAGCGCGAGCCCCGGCGCCACCAACTGCTTGCGAAGCTGTTCGAGTGATCCGCCGTTGGCGAGGTCCATCACGAAGTAGGGTTGGCCGCGGTCGGTGGTGCCGATGTCGTAGACCCGCACGATCCGCTCGTCCGAGATCCGGCGCAGCAGCCTGGCTTCGGCGAGGAACCTGGCGCGGACGTCGTCGTTTGCGGCCCAGTTGTCGGCGAGCACCTTGACGGCGACGGGGACGTCGAGCGTGTCGTCCTGGCCGCGGTAGACCGTCGCGAAGGAACCGGACCCGATTCGTCCGGTGATCCTGTAGCGACCGATCATCTCCATCAGGGGCAATTCTCGCGCATCGGGGCCCGATCCTGGAATCCGTGCACACTCTGGCATGCTTGAAGCCATGACGAATGCACCCCAACAGCCTCCGGCTGGGTGGTATCCCGACCCTGCGGGATCCGGCGACGAACGCTACTGGGACGGTGTCGCGTGGTCGCAGTCCACCAGGGACAAGCCCGTCCCCGACCTCGCGGTGATTCCTCCCCCGGCGCCGGTTCCGGCATACGCCTCGCAGCCGGCCTCCGCCGGGTCCGTCCCTGCGTCCTTCGGTTGGCGGCTGCTCGGCTTCTTCATCGACTTCATCATCATCTACTTCCTCGGGTCGTTCGCGCTCAACTTCAGCGGCGTGGGCACAAGCCTCGACGGTGAGCTCACCAGGTGGCTGCGTGAGCTCTCCATCTGGGCCGAAGGGACCCTCGCCGACCCGCTCCCCATGCCGTCGGCCGGGTTCTGGACGGCGCTTCTCCTGAGTTCCCTCCTCAACATCGCCGTGTACGCGGTGTACCGCACCATCCTGCTCGGCACGCTCAGCGCCACCGTCGGGCAACTCGCAGCAGGGTTGCGCACCGTCAAGGTGGGAGACGACGCGTCAACCATGCTAGGGTGGGGCGCAGCGACCATTCGCGGCGTCGTCGGCGCGATCCTCTATCAGCAGATGCTGATCGGCTTCGTCAACGGCATCTTCGCGGCGTTCACAAGGAACAGGCAGACCCTGTCCGACATGATCTCCAAGACCCAAGTTATCAAGATCCGCTAAGGCAAATCCCCGTGACTGATGTGTTTCCCGGCCTAGCCCAATTGGCCGACCGGTTCGGCATCGCCCAGGAGTTCTGGGACTGGAAGGGTCGACACGTCTCGATCCCCGCCGCCACCATCATCGACGTGCTGAGGGCTTTCGACGTCGAAGCCTCCACCCCGGAACTCGCCGACCTCGCGCTGGGCGAGCTAGACGACCGACGGTGGCGTCGGACCCTTCCCGCGTGCACCGTCGTGGAGGAGGGCAGCGGGGTACACATCGACGTGCATGTGCCGGCAGGCACACCGCTGCGGGTAGATGTGCTGCTCGAATCCGGTGAGACGCGGCCCGCGTGGCAGACGGAGAACCACGCGCCGGACCGCCGGGTCGACGGGCGGATGGTCGGTGAGGCGACCTTCTGGCTCGGGGCGGACCTCCCGACCGGCTACCACCTCATCCGGGCGACCACCACCAAGGGCACGCAGCAAGGGTCGTTGATCGTCACACCGTCATTCGTCGGATTCCCTCCCGCGATGCGGGACCAGCGGGTCTGGGGCTTCGGAACCCAGCTCTACTCGGTCACCTCGCGCGAGTCGTGGGGGATCGGCGACCTCGGCGACCTGTCGGATCTGATCATCTGGTCAGGCACCCGCCAGTTCGCCGGCTACGTGCTGATCAATCCGCTGCACGCCGCCGAGCCGGTTCCCCCGCTGGAACCGTCGCCGTACCTTCCGGCGTCCAGGCGCTTCGTCAACCCCCTCTACATCCGACCCGAGGCAATCGCGGAGTTCGCCTCACTGCGGAAGGCGGAGCGGCGGGAGATCCGCGGGCTGCGGAAGCGGGCGCGCTCCGTCGCAGAGGCCAGCGGGATCATCGACCGGAACTCGATCTGGCCCCTCAAGCTGGAGGCGCTGCGGATCGTCTTCCGCACAGGGATGCGCGAAGCGCGGCGCATCGCTTACGACGATTTCCGACGCAGGGAGGGGGCAGGGCTGCGGAACTTCGCGGTGTGGTGCGTGCTCTGCCAGGAACACGGACGGCACTGGGACGAGTGGCCGGCCGAGCTCCGACGTCCGAGCTCACCCGAGGTGGCCCGCTTCGCGGACGACCACGCCGAGGATGTGGACTTCTTCGAATGGCTGCAGTGGATCGCGCAGTCCCAGGTTGCGGAAGCGCAGGCGACCTCCTCGCAGGTCGGGATGCCCGTCGGAATCGTCTCGGACCTCGCGGTCGGGGTACACAAGTTCGGCGCCGAGACCTGGATGATGCCGGACGTGTTCGCGCACGGGATGAGCGTGGGTGCGCCGCCCGACCAGTACAACCAGGCCGGGCAGGACTGGGTGCAACCGCCGTGGCGGCCCGACAAGCTTGAGGAACTGGCGTATGCGCCCTTCCGCGCGATGGTCTCGGCCGCCCTGCGCGGCGTCGGAGGCGTGCGCGTCGACCACATCATCGGGCTGTTCCGGCTCTGGTGGGTGCCTGAGGGTGGTGGCCCGACGGTCGGCACCTACGTGCGCAACAACCACGAGGCGATGGTCGGCATCCTGGCGTTGGAGGCGCAGCGGGCAGAGGCGTTGATCGTGGGGGAGGACCTGGGCACCGTCGAGCCCTGGGTGCGTGACTACCTCGCCAGGCGGGGGATCCTCGGTACCTCGGTGCTCTGGTTCGAGTCGGACGAACATGGCCAGCCGTTGGCCGCCGACCGGTGGCGCGAATACTGCATGGCGTCGGTGACGACGCACGACCTGCCACCCACCCTCGGCTATCTCGCCGGTGACCACGTCCGACTCCGGGAGAGCCTGGGGCTGCTGACCGAGCCACTCGAGGCCGAACTTGAGCATGCCAGGCGCGAACAGGCCGAATGGCTCGGCACGCTCGTCGACTATGGGCTGCTGGATGAGGCGAAAACCGACGACCAGGTCGAGGTGCTGCTGGCGCTGCACCGCTACCTCCTGCGCACGCCGTCGAAGGTGCTGCTCGCGAACCTGACGGACGCGGTGGGGGAGCGACGCGCCCAGAACCAGCCTGGCACGATCGACGAATACCCGAACTGGAGGGTGCCCCTCGGAGACGGGGACGGCGAGCGCATCCAGTTGGAGGACGTGTTCCGCGCGGACCTGCCCAGACGGCTCGCCGCGGTGATGAACGGGTTCGACGAACAGCCCGAATCCCGCTGGGAGGGCTGAGGATGCGGCCGGAACGGCTCTACTCCGACGAGATCGCGCCTCTTCTTGCCGCAGGTGAGCAGCTTGCCTGCGCCGTCACGGTCAGCTACTTCGCGGGCGAGGAACGGAGCGCCCCCGTCACCGGCGTCACGTTCGACCCTCTCAACGGACTGGACGTGGGCGCATGGAACGCCGCCGCCGAGCGCATGGTGGGCGGGGTGAGCCTGATCGGGGCGCCCGGGAGCATGGGTCACGCATTGCGTGACGCCTTCGGAGCGTTCAACGGCGGGGCGAACCACCTGCTCCTCACCGGTGGTCGACTGATGGCGGCCGAATTGACGTCCGAGAAGGGGCGTGTCGTCTGGCAGAGCGACCGGAGTGCGCTGGCGGGGGTGCGGCACCAGCCGAGGGCGCTGCAGCGGGGGCGCGTCGTGCTCGGTTTCTCTGACGGCTCGGTGCTGGCTCTGCTGGCGGGCATGTTCTTCGCCGGTGAGGCCCGTCGGCTGGTTGCCGCGGCTGGTTGAGGCTCAGCCGAGCCCGGCCAACGTCTCATCAAGGCTCGCCTCGACCTGGTCGAGCCCTGAGCTGATCGAACTGAGCCGGGCATCGAGTCGAGCGAGCGTGGCGTCAATCGCATCGTCAAGCGGCACCGCGTCATCTGAGCCGAGCTCGGCTGCCGCCAAGGCCCGGTTGGCGGCCTCGGCGACCGCCGAGACCAGCTCCGGTGAAACCCTGTAGAGGTAGATCGACACGAAACGTCTGCTCCGACCCGATACGTGCGCGACCACCTCGCCGTCGGCCGCGTTGCCCTGGAAGTCGCCGGCGAGCTCGGCTCCACTCATGGTGGGGATGGAGTCCGGTAGGCCGTCGCCGATGATGTCGGTGAGCTGTGGCTCGAGGGCGGGGTGGCCCCGCAGCACGTTGAGGATGGCCTCCTCCGCCCTGTCGAGCGCCTGGTTCAGGGCGGTGGTCAGCTGTGCCCCGACGATCACGGCTGCGGTGGCGCGTTCCACGTCGACCATCACGCGCCTGACGGAGCCTGCTCCGTTGACGAGCACCTCGACCCCATCTCCGTAGCCGTGGTAGTCGCACTCCGATGCCTCGACCAGCGCCCGCAAAGCGGGGTCGGTGATAGCGGTCTGCGTGTAGTCGCCCATGGGTCGATTCAAGCACACAGGTGGCGCACTCGATTGGCCCCGTCTGCCGGTAGGGTCGGCGCTCAGGAGGTTCCCGATGACAGATTTCACCGTCAACTACGCCGAACTGCGCGGCGCCGCCGACGACTTCGATGCCATGCACGGCACCGCGACCACGCAGTTGACGAAACTGGACTCCGTCGGGTTGGGCCAACCCGACTTCGGGCGGATCCCCTGGCTGCAGACGAGAGTCTACGAGGCCTACGCCGGGCACACAGCCGACTGTTCCGAGTCCCTGACGGAGCTGACGCAGGCCTTGGCCGCTGCCCGCGACGGGCTGCGGCAGTGCGCCGAGGCCTATGAGGGCTACGACAACTCCGCGGCCGAGGCGCTGAGCGGCTTCTTCGAAGGGGTCTTCGGATGACGTACAACAACACGCTCGACTCCTGGTACCAGGACTGCCCATGGCCCGTCCAGAAGGTTCTTGAATCCCCGTACCAGACGGTGTCGGGTTGGCTGCAGTTCGTGACGGGGGACCCGAACAAGGTCGCCGGCTACGGCCCCACCTACGAGGCGATCGGCAGGGAGGTGGCAAACCTGTCAAGCGAGATCGACGCTGCATCGTCGGGGATGGGCCACTGGACCGGCGAGGCCAGGGTCGCCTACGACGCGAAGATGACGACGCTGAAGCAGTCGCTCGAATCACTCGGCCCTGCCATCGCGCAGACGAGGGAGATTCTGACGGCCGCCGCCGAGACCAGCGTCGAGGCCGCCAACATGATCCTCGACATTATCCGTTCGGTGATCGAGTTCCTGCTCACATCGCTGGCGATCTCCGCAGCCCTGGCCGCCTTCACCTTCGGGGCTTCGGCGCTGGCCTGGGTGGCGGCCAACCTGGCAAAGGGGGCGCACGCGCTGGCCAAGATCATGCAGGGCCTCACCAAGGTCGCCCAAGTGCTGCAGAAGATCGCGAGCGCCCTTGAGAAGATCGCAACGATCATGAAGAAGGTCGCCGAGATCCTGCGAGCGATAAAGGAGATTCTGCAAGCGCTCAAGGAGGCCAAGAAGGGGGCGACCCTGATCGAGAAGGGCATCCTGACCGGCGCCACGGCCCTCGTGAGGACGCCGATCAAGCTGGTGGCCGACCAGGTGCTCGACGGAGTCTCGGGGGCGACCGGCATCCCCGGGTTGTCCATGCCTGGAGGTGTCGGTGAGGTGATCAACGCGGGCAGCGACGGGCTCGACGCCCTCGACGCGTCCGACCGGGCGGTCGAGGCAGCCAACCGCTGACCGACTGCCCCGTTCCGGCGGGTCAGATGTTGGTGACCACCGGCGCGGCCTGGTAGGGGTTGGTGGTCAGCGTCCCGGTCTCGTCCAGGATCAGCGTCTCCAGGGCCGGGTCGCCCTTCGAGATCCGGCGCGCGGCCAGCGGCAACTCAGCCAGCGAATCGATGTGCCGCCGACGGGCGTCCTCGAGGGTTGCGCTGTACACGCGTTCTCCACCGGTGACGATCGGGATGAGCAGATCGCGGTCGTTGCCGTCGTTGGCCGGGGGAGCGCCCAGGCCGATGACCTCGGATTCGGCGCGACCGTCCTCACCGCGGCGCCGCATCGCGAACTTCCGGCCCCCCAACGTGTTCTTGCCCTTCGACCTCTTCCCCACCGAGATGAGCGCGGCGTCGGGTTCGTCGGAGGAGGCCCTTGCCACCAGCTTGTACACGAATCCGCAGGTCGGGTGCCCCGAGCCGGTGACCAGCGAGGTACCGACGCCGTAGCCGTCGACGGGGGCGCCCTGCAGCAGCGCGATCTGCCACTCGTCCAGGTCGGAGGTGACCATGATCCTGGTGTGGGTGGCGCCGAGGTCGTCGAGCAGGTCCCTGGCCTGGCGGGCCATGATCGCAAGGTCGCCGGAATCCAGCCGGATCGCGCCGAGCCGCCCGCCCGTCAACTCGATCCCCTTGCGGATCGCCGCCTCGACGTCGTAGGTGTCGACCAGCAGCGTGGTGTCCTCCCCGAGCGAGTCGATCTGGGCGCTGAAGGCCTCCTCCTCGGTGTCGTGCAGCAGCGTGAACGAATGGGCCGCGGTGCCGATCGTCGGGATGCCGTAGGTTCGCCCGGCCTCCAGGTTGGAAGTCGAAGCAAAGCCGGTGATGTAGGCGGCGCGGGCTGCGGCCACCGCTGCCCATTCGCCGGCGCGCCGGGAACCCATCTCGGCGCAGCTCCGCTCCCCGGCCATGGCGGTCATGCGCGACCCTGCGGCGGCGATCGCCGAGTCGTGGTTGTAGATCGAAAGGAGCACCGTCTCCAGGATGCACGCCTCAGCGAACGTGCCTTCGACTGAAAGGACCGGCGAGCCGGGGAAGTAGACCTCGCCCTCCGGGTAGCCCCAGATGTCGCCCGTGAACCGGAAATCGGATAGCCAGTCGGCCAGGTTCTCCCGGATGATGCCACGCTCGAGGAGGAACCCGAGTTCGGCGTCGCCGAAGCGGAAGGCGTCGATGGCGTCGAGCGCTCGTCCGAGCCCGGCGACCACGCCGTACCTGCGGCCCTCGGGGAGGCGGCGCGTGAACAGGTCGAACAGGCTGCGACGGTTCGCCGTGCCCGCGTCCAGGGCGGCCTGCACCATGGTCAGCTCGTAGTGGTCGGTCAACAGGGCCGTGGTCATGGACGCACTCTACTGGGCCGACCGGCAGCGGGTCCGCGCAATTTCCGGCACGGTTTGGCCCAACGCGGCAGAGTAGGGGCCATGAGCGCAATTCCGGCGGGAGGCACCGAGACCGTAGAGGCCACGGCCGAGCAACCGTTGGCCGTCAACCCCTGGGTCACGATCGTGTGGGACGACCCCGTCAACCTGATGAGCTATGTCACCTATGTCTTCCAGGAGTACTTCAGATACCCGCGCGACAAGGCTGAAGACCTGATGCTGCGGGTTCACCACGAGGGCAAGGCGGTCGTGTCGGCCGGGAACCGTGAGGAGATGGAACGCGACGTGCTCGCGATGCAGAACTACAACCTGTGGGCCACCATGGAGAACTCGTGACACTTGAACCTGACGACATCGTCTGGGCGTTCGACGGCAGGGTCGGGCGTGACGGCGGGCTGGGAGCGATGATCGGCTTCTACGTCTCCGGGCTGAGGGAACTGCTGCCGAGCGGCGTCGACTCAGATGACCCGTTCGAGCAGATCGTGGCCGAGCTCTCGGACGACCCCACGAACAGGATGCTTTCGAATCCACGCCTGTCGCGGCTCTTCCCTCCTGCGTTGGCCAACGAGACGCAGGCAGATGAGTTCTGGCGCGACTCGATCCACAACCAGACCAGGGCGCGGATCGCCGCCGCGGACGCCGTCATGGCCGACCTCGGGGCGTTCGACGGGTTCGTGCCGGTGCGGCTCTCCGTCGTCGACGACTGGGCAAGGACGCTCGGCGCGCTGCGGCTCTTCTGGTACGCAGAGGTCGCCGGGCCGGAGCGGCTGGCCGAACCCGAGGCGGAGGTCATCGAATCGAACCCTGGGCTCGCGGAACTGGTCGAGTGGCTCGGATACCTGCTGGAGGACCTTCTGGAGTCAAGGGGAATGTGTCTGGCGACGGGGCAGAGCCTCGACCCCGACCAGTTCACGGCCAGCGGCCGGGGTCTAGGATGAGGGGCCGTGACTGAACTGCTGGATCGGCCGATCGGGGTTTTCGACTCCGGGTTCGGTGGCCTGACCGTGCTGCGCTCGCTGGTCGAGCAGCTTCCGAACGAGGATTTCCTCTACCTGGGTGACACCGCCCGCGCCCCGTACGGGCCGCGCGCCATCGCGGAGGTGCGCAAGTTCGCGCTTGAGGGGCTCGACTACCTGGTGGGCCGCGGCGTGAAGGCGCTGGTGATCGCCTGCAACTCGGCCTCCTCCGCGGTGCTGCGCGACGCCCGGGAACGCTACGACGTGCCCATCACCGAGGTCATCCTGCCCGCCGCCAGCCGCGCGGTCGCGGCCACGCGCAACGGGCGGGTCGGCGTCGTCGCGACCGAGTCGACGGTCAACTCGCGCTCGTACGACGACGCGTTCGCGATCGCGCCCCGGATCACCCTCACCGCCAAGGCCTGCCCGCGGTTCGTCGAGTTCGTAGAGGCGGGCGTCACCGGTGGGGAGGAGCTGCTGCAGGTGGCCGAGGATTACCTGGAGCCGATCAAGAAGGCCAGGGCGGACACCCTCATCCTCGGCTGCACGCACTATCCGCTGCTCGCGGGCGTCATCGGGTATGTGCTCGGCAACAGCGTGACGCTGGTGTCGTCGGCCGAGGCGTGCGCGCAGTCGACCTATTCGCAGCTCACGCAGGCCGACTTGCTGCGCCACCAGCCGCGTGAGGCGACCCGCACGTTCCTGACCACCGGAGATGCCACCGACTTCCGTGGCATCGGGCGCCGGCTGCTCGGAGGATTTGTAACCAACGCGACGACCGTCGTGATCGATGGAAA
The DNA here is from genome assembly GCF_900141915.1 of Tessaracoccus bendigoensis DSM 12906. Taxonomy (GTDB): domain Bacteria; phylum Actinomycetota; class Actinomycetes; order Propionibacteriales; family Propionibacteriaceae; genus Arachnia; species Arachnia bendigoensis. The sequence continues at coordinate 38,982 of NZ_FQZG01000029.1, forward strand.
GGAGTCTGGCGATGTGCCGGAAAGTGACCTGTGACAAGTGCGGGAAGCACACCTGGGCCGGCTGCGGGGAGCATATCGAGGAGGCACTGGCTGGGGTGCCGGCGGCGGAGCGGTGCAACTGCCCGCGCTGAACGGGTAGCTTTATGGCCATGACTTCGACCCGCATCGACGGACGCCAACCAGATCAGCTTCGCGAGGTGCGGATCACCCGCAACTGGCTCGACCACGCAGAGGGATCGGTGCTGGTCGAGTTCGGCCGCACCCGCGTCCTGGTCGCCGCCTCCGTCACGACGGGGGTGCCCCGTTGGCGAACCGGGTCCGGCCTCGGCTGGGTCACCGCCGAATACGCGATGCTGCCGCGCGCCACGCACACCCGCTCCGACCGTGAATCCATCAAAGGCAGGGTCGGTGGGCGCACCCACGAGATCAGCCGGTTGATCGGACGCTCGCTGCGCGCCGTGATCGACTACAAGGCGCTGGGTGAGAACACGATCGTGCTCGACTGCGATGTGCTCCAGGCCGACGGCGGCACCCGCACCGCGGCCATCACCGGGGCTTACGTGGCGCTGGCCGACGCCGTCGAGCATCTGCGTGGGCTCGGTGCCTTGGCGGGCGAACCGCTGAAGGATTCGGTGGCCGCGGTGTCGGTCGGGTTCAACAGCGCAGGGGTGGCGCTGCTCGACCTGCAGTACGAGGAGGATTCAGCGGCCGAGACCGACCTGAACGTCGTCATGACGGGCTCAGGCACATTCGTCGAGGTGCAGGGCACCGCGGAGGGGGCCCCGTTCTCCCGGGACGAACTCGGTGCGCTGCTCGACCTCGGCACGCTCGGCTGCGCCGAACTCACCCGCATCCAGCGGGAGGCGCTGGCATGAGGCTGCCCGCGCAGGTGGTCCTGGCCACCAACAACCCGAAGAAGCTCACCGAACTGCGCCGCATGGTGCAGGCCGCGGGGCTGCACGTCGAGGTGCTGGGCCTCGCCGACTTCCCGCGCTATCCGGAGCCGGAGGAGACCGAGCGCACCTTCGAGGGCAACGCGATCCTGAAGGCCTCGGCCGCGGCTCGCGAGACCGGGCTGGTCGCCGTCGCCGACGATTCGGGGCTTGAGGTCGACGAGCTCAACGCCATGCCCGGCGTCAGGTCGTCGAGGTGGTCCGGGCCGGCCTGTGACGACGATGAGAACAACGCGCTGCTCCTCGCGCAACTCGACGGGGTGCCGAGGCAGCGCCGTCGGGCGCGGTTCGTGTGTGCGTTGGCGATGGTCACGCCCGACGGTGAGCGGCGCGTCTGGCACGGCTACATGCCTGGCCACATCACGGACGCGGCCCCGGCCGGTGAGAACGGTTTCGGCTACGACCCGCTGTTCGTGCCGTCCGGGCTACAGGTGACCTCCGCGGAGCTGACCCCCGCCGAGAAGGACTCGATCTCGCACCGTGGCAACGCGGTTCGCGCCTTCATCGAGTACCTCGGGGGCCTCGGGTGAGGCAGTACACCGACCTGCTGCGCCACATCATGGACGACGGCCTCGACCGTCCTGACCGCACCGGTACCGGCACGCGATCGGTGTTCGGGCACCAGATGCGCTTCGACCTGCGCGCCGGGTTCCCGCTGCTGACCACCAAGAAGGTGCACACCCGCTCGGTGTTCGGCGAGTTGCTGTGGTTCCTGCGCGGCGACACGAACGTCGGCTGGCTGCACGAAAACGGCATCACGATCTGGGACGAATGGGCCGATGCGGACGGCAACCTCGGGCCGATCTACGGCCACCAGTGGCGCTCATGGCCCACCCCGGACGGTCGCCACATCGACCAGATCGCGCGCGTGATCGACTCGCTGCGCACCAACCCGGACTCCCGCCGTCACATCGTCTCGGCGTGGAACGTGGCCGAGGTCGACGACATGGCGCTGCCGCCGTGCCACACCATGTTCCAGTTCTACGTCGCCCACGCCACCGACGGCGGGCCGGGGGTCCTCAGCTGCCAGCTGTACCAGCGCTCGGCCGACGTGTTCCTCGGGGTGCCGTTCAACATCGCCTCCTATGCGTTGCTCACCCACCTGGTCGCCCAGGTGACCGGGCTGCGGGTCGGGGAGTTCGTCCACACCCTCGGGGATGCGCACATCTACTCCAACCACTTCGACCAGGTCGCGTTGCAGCTCGGCCGGGAGCCCCGGCCGCTCCCGACGTTGCGGCTGAACCCGGCTGTCACCACGATCGACGGCTTCGAGCTCGGCGACATCGAGGTGGTGGGCTACGACCCGCACCCCGTGATCAAGGCGCCCATCGCCGTCTGAGGCTGGGCGGCATCGGTAGAGGATCAAAGACTTTGGAGGAACGCATGCGGATAGTCGCGATCGCGGCGGTCGCCGACAACGGGGTGATCGGCTCGGGCGACGACATGCTCTGGCACATCCCCGAGGATTTCAGGCGCTTCAAGCGGGTCACCACCGGCAACACCATCATCTTCGGGCGACGCACCCAGGAGCAGATCGGGCTGCTGCCGAACCGGCGCATCATCGTCGTCACTCGGGACCCCGATTGGGGGCAGGACGGTGTCGAGGTCGCCCACTCGATCGAGGAGGCTCTCGACCTGGCCGCGCAGACCCCTGAGAAGGTGTGTTTCGTCGGGGGCGGGGCCGAGATCTACCGCGCCGCCTGGCCGTACCTGACCGAGCTCGACCTCACGAGCGTCCACGAGTCGCCCGACGGGGCGGCGACCTTCCCGCTCGTCACGGCCCAGGAATGGACCGAGATCTCCCGCGAGCCCCACGGTCGCTTCGATTTCGTGCAGTACCGACCGACCCCGAAGAACCACCCGGACGCCTGATCAATCGGCGTGGCCAGACGAATCCTGCACCTGGACCTCGACGCGTTCTTCGCGGCCGTCGAGCAGCGCGACAAGCCCTCGCTGCGCGGCAAGGCGGTCGTGGTCGGCGGGGCGGGGCCGCGCGGCGTCGTCGCCACCGCCTCCTACGAGGCCCGCCGCTTCGGCGTCAAGTCCGCGATGTCAGGCGCGGAGGCCAGACGCAGGGCCCCCACCGCGGCCTTCCTCGGTGGCCGGTTCCCCGCCTACCGAGAGTCGTCTCGGATCGTCATGGGCCTGCTGCGGGAGGTCTCACCACTGGTGGAGCCGCTCAGCTTCGATGAGGCGTTCGTTGACCTGTCGGGGAGCGACTGGGGCGACGACCTTGCGGGGAGGGTCGCCTGGCTCCGAGCCGAGCTGACCCGTCGCACGGAAGGGCTGACGGCGTCGGTCGGCGTCGGCTCGTCCAAGTTCCTCGCGAAGCTGGCCAGCGAGGCGGCCAAACCCGACGGCGCCAGGATCCTCGCGCCCGGCGACGAGCTCGGGTTCATCGCACCCCTGCCGGTGCGCGCCATCCCCGGCGTCGGGCCTGCGACCGAGCAGCGATTGATCACCATCGGGCTTTACACGGTGGAGGACCTGCGTGGGGCCGACCGGGCCGAACTGGTCCGGGAGCTGGGGACGGCAGCCGGGGAGTCGCTGGCGGCGCTCGCGTGGGGAAGGGATGAACGCCCCGTGGAGGCGCTGCGGGACCCGAAGTCGATCTCGACGGAGGACACGTTCGCCGTCGACCTGACCGACCGCTCCCAGTTGGAGGCGCTGCTGCGTCGCGACGCGGCCCAGGTGGTCGACCGCCTCCACAAGGCGTCCCTCTTCGCCCGGACGGTGACGATCAAGGTCCGGTTCGCCGACTTCACCACCCGCAGCGTCGCCCGTAGCTTGGGTGGGGCAACGGACGGGCTCGACGACATCACCTCGGCCGGTTTGGCGATGTTCGACGAGATCGACATCAGGCAGGGCGTCCGCCTGCTCGGCATCGGGGTGACGAACTTCAGCACCTCGGCGCAGGAGAAGCTGTTCGGGGAGGAACCTCCGGTCGCCGACGAGCGGGTCGCGGGGCCGGGGGAGGAGGTCGTGTTGAGTGGGGTGCGTGGACGGGGCGACTACCATCCGGGCGCCGACGTGGAGCATGCGGAGCTGGGCCGCGGTTGGGTGTGGGGATCGGGGCTCGGGAGGGTCACCGTCCGCTTCGAGACCCGTGGCACCGGCCCAGGGCCGATCAGGACGTTCGCCGTCGACGACGAGGCGCTGCGCCCCGTCGACATCGACCCGTTACCGATGGCATTGCGGGATGACGACGCGTAACGTTGCCTGCATGGGTGCCAGGATGTTCACCGCGGTGCTGCCGCCAGCCGATGTCGTCTCCGAGTTGGACGCGTTGCTCGAGCCTCGCCGCGACGCCGACCCTGGGCTGCGCTGGTCGCGCCCGGAGGGCTGGCACGTCACGACTTCCTTCATGTCCGATGTCCCGTCGAGGGCCGTCGACGCGTTGGTGGAGTATCTGGGGGAGGTGGCCGCCAAGGCCGCCCCGTTCCCCATCCGGCTGGAGGGTGGGGTCGCCTTCCCCGACGCGGCCCAGGCGAAGGTGCTGGGGCTTGGCATCAGCGACGGCAACGGTGAGCTGGCCCGCCTGTCCGCTGGGGCCCGAAGTGCGGCGAGCCGGGCGGGGGCCGCGGCCGATGGTGCTAGGTTCGTCGGGCACCTGACGTTGGCACGAAGCAGGAAGGGAGTGCAGGCGACCAGGTGGATTGGGGTCCTCGACTCGTTTTCGGGGTGGTCGTGGCAGGCGGCTGAGTTGTGTCTGGTGGAGTCGCTTCGGATGGGAAGGCACTACGAGGTCATCGAGCGGTTCTCGTTGGGCTCCTGACCCGTCGGTTGGGCGGGTCGTTGGACGGTGGTCGGCTGTCTTGGACGTCCTCGCTCGGGCGCGACCCCCGAAAATCGACCACTGGTCGATTCTGATCCGTCTGGTGTCGAGGATCGGCCACTGCCTGCCTGGAGGTAGCGCCGTCCCGCCCGACGCCCCCCGCGACCGCACCCCATACGCCCCGTCGCGACCCGCGAAAACCGACCAGTGGTCGATTCTGATCCGTCTGGTGTCGAGGATCGGCCACTGCCTGCCTGGAGGTAGCGCCGTCCCGCCCGACGCCCCCCGCGACCGCACCCCATACGCCCCGTCGCGACCCGCGAGGATCGGCCAGTGGTCGATTTTGGTGGGTCTGGTGTCGAGGATGGGCCACTGCCTGCCTTGGTCGTGGCGTCGTTCCGCTCGACGCGCCGTCTTGCCTGACGCTCCGTCGGGACTTCCTACCCACACGCCCCGGTGCGACCCGCGAGGATCGGCCAGTGGTCGATTTTGGTGGGTCTGGTGTCGAGGAT
>NZ_FQZG01000039.1 GCF_900141915.1 Tessaracoccus bendigoensis DSM 12906
CCGGTTGAGCCGCCTCGCGAGGAACGAGCGAGGCGTGTCGAAACCACCTTGCGCACGATGCAGGGTCCTGACCCCACTTCTTGAGAGGGTCTGTGGGAATGGTCGCGTTGGTTTCGTCACGGTCCCCGGCGCTTCGGCGGTGGGACCGGCTCAACCGACGCGCGGCCCGGCTCAACCGACCCGCGGCCCGGCTCAACCGACCCGCGGACCGGCTCAACCGACCGACGACCCGGCTCCTCAACCGTCCGCCGGCCTCAATTCGTAGGCCAAGATCGCGGCCGCCGTCGCAACGTTCAAAGAGTCCACGCGGTCGGTCATCGGGATGCGGACATGCAGGTCGGCCCCTTCCTGCCACGCCGCGCTCAACCCGGCGCCTTCCGTGCCCAGCAGCAGCGCGACCCGCTCGGGAACCTGAATCCCCGGCAGCTCAACGGCAAGTGGCGACAGCGTCGCGGCGACCACGGTGAACCCGGCTGCGCGGAGCCGCTCCGGCCCCTCCCCCAGCCCCAACCGCAGCCACGGCAACTCCAACGACCCGCCCATCGACGCCTTGACGGCTCTCCGGTACAGCGGGTCGGCCGAGCCGTGCGACAGCACCAACGCATCCCAACCGAGCCCCAACGCCACCCTGACGATGGCGCCGAGGTTGGTGTGGTCGACGATCTCCTCGCACACCAGCACCCGGGAGGCGTCCTTGACCAAAGCCCAAGGCGCCTCTGGCGGCCGGTCGAACGAACCGAGCGCCCCGCGATGGACGTGGAACCCGCTGATCCGTTCAATCATCTCCTCAGAAGCCACATACACAGGCAGCTCCGGCCACGCCCCCAGCAGCGGGGCCAGGCCCTCCAACCAGCGCGGCTGCAGCAGCATCCCGCGGGGGCGGCACCCGGCCGCGAAGGCCCGCTGGATGATCTTCACTCCCTCCGCGATGAACCTGTCACCCGAGCGACGCAGCTGGGAATCCCTCAGCCCGGTGAAGTCGCGCAGGCGAGGGTCTGCGGGGTCGGTTACCTCGATCAGCACGGCGCCAGGCTACCCTTGCCCGCATGAAACCCTTCGCCCTGCTCGACGATGCGCAGGGCGGAACGCTCGAACTGCTCGATGATCTGGCCAGGGTGGATCCGGTCGATCCCGATACGCTTGACGACGCGCTGAACGACGGTTGGGCACGCGGGTGGCGCTCGCTGGCGTGGCTGCCCTACGAGTGGGGCAAGGTCGACGGCGCCGTCTACTGGTTCGCCCGCACCGCGGCCCTCCATGCCTTCCCCGCGTCGGGCCCCGGGCACCTTTCGCCCCTCACTCCAGACATCACACAGGCCGACCATGGCGCCGCCGTCGCCGTCCTTCACGAGGCGATCGCCGCAGGGGACAGCTATCAGGTCAACTACACATTCCGGCTGCGCGGGCGCCTCACCGGCGACCCGGTCGGCCTCTACCGCCGCCTGCGGCTCAGGCAGCCGACACCCTTCGGCCTGGTAGCTCACCTTCCAGAACCGGCCGACCCGTGGACGCTCAGCCTCAGCCCCGAACTCTTCCTGCGGGTAGAAGGCGACCAGGTGACCGCCAGGCCCATGAAGGGCACCGCGACCGCCGACCTTCCCCCCACCGCGCTCTCTGCGGACCCGAAGAACCGGGCCGAGAACCTGATGATCGTCGACCTCCTCAGAAACGACCTGTCGCGGGTCGCGGACGGCGTGGAGGTCGTCGACCTGTTCGGCGTCGAACGCGTCGGCGACCTGTGGCAGATGTCGACGACGGTGCAGGGTCGGCTGCGCCCCGACGTCACTCCTGCGAGCCTGCTGCGGGCGACGTTCCCCTGTGGGTCGATCACCGGGGCTCCGAAGCTGTCGAGCATGGACCTCATCTCGCGGGTCGAGGCCTCACCTCGCGGCATCTACACCGGGGCGCTCGGTACCATCGATCCCGGCGGCATGCGACTCAGCGTCGCGATCCGTACCCTCACCGTCGACGCCGCCTCGAATGCGACGCTGGGAATCGGTGCCGGGATCGTCGCCGACAGCGTCGCCGCCCTCGAATGGGAGGAGTCGTTGGCCAAGGCCACCTTCACGCGCCCGCCCATCCTGAAGGAGGCGCTCCGCGTGATCGACGGCGTCGCCCCGCTCAAGGCCTTCCACGAGAAGAGGCTGAGTGCCGCGGCAAACGAGCTCGGCTACCCGTTGCCCGACAACTGCATCGACGACGCGGTCCGGGATACCCCGCCCGGGCTCTGGCGGCTCGGCCTCGACGTCGCCTCTGACGGCACCGTCGAGGTGACCAGGTCTCCCCTGGTACCCGTACAGGATGTGACGGTGCTGCTCGCGCAACGACCGTGGCCGGTCGGGCCGCTGACGCACCTCAAGACGTCCGAGCGGGCTCATCTCGATGAGGCCTGGCGAGGGGCAGAGATGTTTGGAGCGTTTGACGCGATCGGCTTCGACGAGGCGGGCCTGGTGCTGGAGGGCGGCCGCTGCAACGTGTTCGCGCTACTGGACGGACGGTGGGTCACCCCGCGGGCCGGGATGCTCCCGGGCGCGCAGCGGGCGGCGGTGCTCGACGATCCCTCGCTGCTCGGCACCGACCGCATCGATGAGGTCGACCTGGTGGTCGCCGACCTCCGACGCGCGGACCGTATCGTGGTCACCAATGCCGTCCGCGGCATCCTCAACGCGCATCTGGAGGAGCGTCCTTGAAGCTCAAGCTTGATCCGAACCTGATGATCATCCTCGGTTCGCTGGCCCTTGGCCTGTCGTTGCCCGTTTCGGGCACCTCTGCGGACGTGTTGAATGTGATCGAGAAGGTCGCCATCTTCGTGCTGTTCTTCGGTTACGGGGCACGCCTATCGGCCGCAGAATCGCTGGCCGGGTTGAAGAACTGGAAGCTCCACGTCGCGATCCTCGGTACGACTTTCGTGGTCTACCCATTGATGTCGCTGCCGATGCGGTGGCTGCCCGAGGCATGGGTCTCCACCCCGATCCGGATGGGGCTGATCTTCCTGTGCCTAGTGCCATCGACGGTGCAGTCGTCCATCACTTTCACGTCTCTGGCCCGCGGCAACATCGCCGCCGCCATGGTGTCGGCGACCGCGTCCAACGTGCTCGGGGTGCTGTTCACCCCGCTTCTGGTGATGCTGCTGATCCCCGACGCGGGCGGGGGCAGCGTGGGTGCCGGGCAGCTGGTCAACGTCGTGCTGCAACTACTGCTCCCGTTCTTCCTCGGCCAACTCTCCCGGTTCGCCACCGCCGAGTTCATGTCGAAACACAAAGCGCGCCTGAAGTACCTGGACCAGGGCGTGATCTGCCTGATCGTCTACGCGGCCTTCTCCGACCTGCGGGTCTCGGGCGTGTGGCGCCAGCTCCAGATCGGCGACCTGATCGGCGTGCTTGTGATCGTCGCCGTGCTGCTGACCTTCATGTTCTGGTTCACCTGGCATCTCGGGAAATGGATGGGGATGCCGCGCGGAGACCAGATCGCCCTGCTGTTCTGCGGCACGAAGAAGTCGCTTGCCACCGGGGTCCCGATGGCGAGCGTCCTGTTCAGCGGGCCGGTCGTCAGCGTGCTGGTGATCCCACTGATGCTCTACCACCAGTCCCAGCTGATCGTCAGCTCCGTCCTCGCCGGACGGCTCCGGGAAACGATGCCAGAGCCGCCATCGGCCTGACCCCTGCTCTACTTCTCCACTTCCAGGTCGGGTTGCTCGGCCGGCTCGGGCTGCGCGGACGGCTCGGCCTGCCCGATTGCTGGAGTCTCGCCCGTGCTCCGCGACGGCAGGCGCCCGGCCTCCAGCGTCTTGGCGTCGGCGATGGCCCGCTCGACGGTGGCGTTGGTGCGCCTCTGCTCACTCTCGGCATGGGCCTGGATCTCGGCGTGTACGTCCACCTTCTCGGGCGCCGCGAACTTCCTGACGGCGTGCGAAAGATAGTCGCGCACCTCCGGCTCGCCGCTGACCTGCCCGAGCCCCTTCAGGGCATCATTCAGCTCAGAAGGCACGATCCACACCTTGTTCGCGTCGCCCTGGGCCAGCTTCGGCATCATCTGCATGTACTCGTAGGCGAGCAGGGCCTGATCGGGTTCAGCAGCATGGATCGCGCTGAACACCGTCGAAATCGCCTGCGCCTCGCCCTCGGCCCGAAGCATCTGGGCCTGCCGTTCGGCCTGTGCGCGTAGCACCTGGGCCTCACGGTCGCCCTGCGCCCGGAGGATCGCGGCCTCCCGATCGCCTCCGGCGGAGAGGATCATCGCCTGCCGCTCGCCTTCGGCCCGCAGGATCTGGGCACGCTTGTCGCGCTCGGCCCGGGCACCCTTCTCCATGGCATCGCGGATCGTGGGCGGTGGCTCGATGGCCCGCAGCTCGACCCGGTTGACCTTGATGCCCCATTTGCCGGTCGCCTCGTCGAGCACCATCCGCAAGCGTTGGTTGATCTCCTCACGTGAGGTGAGCGCGGCTTCCAGATCCATCCCGCCGATGATGTTGCGCAGCGTCGTCATGGTGAGCTGCTCGATGGCGGCCCGGTAGTCCTGCGCCTCATAGGCCGCCCGGCGTGGGTCGACGACCTGGTAGTAGATGACCGAGTCGATCGAAACCATCAGGTTGTCCTCGGTGATCACGCCCTGCGGTGGGAAGGGGATTACCTGCTCGCGCATATCGAGGGTGTAGCGGATCTGGTCGAAAAATGGGATAACCAGGTGCGGGCCCGGTTCGAGCGCGCGCCGGAACTTGCCGAGCCGCTCGACCAGCGACACGTGTTGCTGGCGGATGATCTTCAAGGTTGCGGCAAGCATGAGCACCACCACCACCACCAGCACTATTAGTAGGATCACACTGAGTCCAGGCATGGCTGCCTCCTAAATTGCGGCTAACTTCCTAGTGCTTTCGAGGCCGGGTAGACGATCAGCGTGATGCCGTCCAGGGCGAAAACTTCGATGTCTTCACCGTTCTCGATGGGGATGCCGGGATCGTAGGCCCGCGCCTCCCAGATCTGTCCGTCGACCTTCACCTCACCCATCGACCCGGTGACCGCGCTGGTGGCGACCCCCTTTGAGCCGACGAGGTTGTCAAAGGTCGAGCGGTAGCCGGGCGCGTTGCGGACCCTGGCCAACAGCGTCGGACGGAGCAGGAACAGCGTTGCGACGGCGGTGATGACGGCGATCAGCACTTGGAGCCAGAGCAGCCCGGGAAATACGAGCGCGGTCACGCCACCCATCAGAGCGCCGGATGCGAGCATCAGAAGCGTCAGGTCGAGCGTCAGGAGTTCGGCCGCGGCCAACCCGAGCCCCAGGATGCCCCAGGCGGCCCACAGGTTGCTCCGGACCCACTCCACGAACTCGTTCATCGCCTGCTCCTCGCCCCCCACCTGCCGTCGCGGTGCTCGACCGTGAGGGGCAGCCCGAAGGTCCGGCTCAAGTTCGCGTCCGTCAGCGTCTCATCGATCGGCCCGGCGGCGACGACCCTGCCCGCGTCGAGCAGCAGCGCGTGGGTGATGCCCCGGGGAATCTCCTCGATGTGGTGTGTGACCAACACGGTCGCGGGGGACGCCGGGTCCTCGCAGAGCTGGGACAAGGTATCGACCAGCGCTTCGCGGCCTGCGAGGTCGAGCCCGCTGGCCGGTTCGTCCAGCAGCATCAGCTCCGGGTCCGGCATCAGGGCGCGGGCGATCTGGACGCGCTTGCGTTCGCCCTCACTGAGGGTCCCGAAGGTGCGCTCAGCGAGGTGATCGATCCGAAGAGACGCCAGCAAGCGTGTCGCACGCTCCATGTCGTAGTCGTCGTAGTCTTCTCGCCAGCGGCCGACGACCGCGTAGCCGGCCGACAACACGACGTCGCGGACCCGCTCACCTGCGGGGATCCGTTCGGCGAGCGAAGAGGAGGACAATCCGATTCGGGGACGCAACTCGAACACGTCGACGGTGCCGATCACCTCGTCGAGGACGCCGACGACCCCCTCGCTCGGGTAGAGCTGCGCGCCCAACAACTGGATGAGCGTGGTCTTCCCGGCGCCGTTGGGCCCGATCACCACCCAGCGCTCGCCTTCTCCCACGACAAGTTCGACGGAATCGAGCAGAACCGCATTTCCACGTCGAACCGTCACGCCTGCAAGTTCAGCCACCATCGCCATGCGTCAAACCTACCGGACCGGGCGAAACGACGGTGGCGCGCCACCCCGTCAGGAGTCGATCACGCTCCGGTGGAGTGCAGGCCCCCGTCGACGTGGACCATCTCGCCGGTGGTGGCCGGGAACCAGTCGCTGAGCAGCGCGACGATCGCCTTGGCCGAGGGCACCGCGTCGGCCGGGTTCCAGCCGAGCGGTGCCCGTTCGCCCCAGATGTCGTTGAACGATGACGCGCCCGGGATGGCCTTCTTTGCAACGGTGTCGACGGGGCCGGCGGCCACCAGGTTGCAGCGGATGCCGTCGGGGCCGAGGTAACGGGCGAGGTAGCGCGAGGTCGACTCGAGGGCTGCCTTCGCGACGCCCATCCAGTCGTAGGTCGGCCAGGACACGGTCGCGTCGAACGTGAGGCCCACGATGCTGGAGCCGCGGCCCAGCATGGGTCGCGCGGCCATCGTCAGCGACTGAAGCGAGTACGCGGAGATGTGCATCGCGTTGGCGACGGCGTCCCATCCGGTAGAGAGGAACTTGCCGCCCAACGCGGATTCGGGGTCGGCGTAGGCGATCGAGTGCACGATGCCGTCGAGCCGGTCGCCGAAATGCTCCGAGAGCTGCTCGGGGAGGGCCGCGAGGTGTTCGGGGTCGGTGACGTCGACCTCAATCAGCGGTGGCACGGTGTCGAGCCTCGAGATCGCCCGCTGAGCGGGGGCGACGGCCCTGCCCGCGGCTGAGACGACGACGTTGGCGCCCTCCCGCTGCGCGATGTCGACGACGGCGTACGCGATGGAGGTGCGCATGGTCACGCCGGTGACCAGGATGTTCTTGCCTTCGAGGATTCCCATGATCGATGCCTTCTCTTTAGTGGCCCATGCCGAGGCCGCCGTCGACAGGCAGCACGGCTCCGGAGATGTAGCCGGCGTGTTCGCCGGCGAGGAACAGCGCCGCGTCGGCGACGTCGTCGACCGACCCGAGCCGGCCGGCCGGGATACGCGCCTTGTAGCCGGCGATGACGTCGTCGCTGAGCACGGCGGTCATGTCGGTCTCGATGAACCCGGGGGCGATCACGTTGGCGGTGACGTTCCGGGTGCCTAGCTCGCGGGTGAGGCTGCGCGCCATGCCGACCAGCGCCGACTTGCTGGACGAGTAGTTGATCTGGCCGGCGGATCCGAAGAGGCCGACGACCGACGAGATGAGGATGACGCGGCCGAAGCGGCCCCGCATCATCGGACGGCTGGCGCGGCGGACGACGCGGAAGGTGCCAGTGAGGTTGGTGTCGATGACGGTGTTCCAGTCGTCGTCGGACATCCGCATGAGCAGGGTGTCCTTGGTGACGCCCGCGTTGGCGATGAGGATCTCAACCGGCCCGAGTTCCTTCTCGACGTTATCGAAGGCCAGGTCGACCTGGGCCTGGTCGGTGATGTCGCACACCACCCCGAGGACCCCTTCGGGCACGTCCCCCGAACGGTAGGTCGCCGCGACGCGGTACCCGGCGTCGCGGAACTTCTCTGCGATGGTGCGTCCGATGCCCTTTGAGCCACCGGTGACCAGGACTACTCGTGATTGATCTGCCACGAGGAGCAACTTACCGCAGGGAGTCAGTTACAGCGCGATGTGATGAAACCGGCAAGTCCTTTGTCTTCCCGGTCGGTCTCCAGGTTCCAGGTGTCCTTGGTGGCTGCCCCGATCATGTGACAGGCGAGTTGATTGACCGAGCTCGGGGTGTCGAGAAGGGCTTCATACTCCGGCTGGCTGTCGATCAGCTCGGCCATCATGACCGGTGCCAGCGCCACGGCACCGAGTGGATCGCCGGGGGTGAGATCCCGGGCGAGGCGGGTGGGCGTCACCAGTATCCGGGCGGCCGATTCCCATTCGGCCGACTCCACCAGCGTCGTCCCCGCGAGGAAGGTGACGGACGTGGCCGCCTCCGGAGCGTCGATCCTGGCCGCTGCCCCATCCGCCCTGAAGGGGGAAACGGTCTCGGCTCCCGCGTCGTCGGTGGCCGTTGGTCTGGTGAGCAGCCAACCGTTGGCGATCGTGATCCGCCCTGCGACAACCTGCCAGGGCGAGCCGTCGATGGCGATCGTCGGCTCAGGGACGGCAGGCAGGCTGAGCGCGAGCGATCCGTCGGGCAGTTCCTCGACGCTTGCTGAGGTCGGCAGCACCAGAGTCACGCCCCCGAGGTCGACCGATGTGGTTGGCTCCGAAGTGGTCGGTGTGACGGCCGGGCTCGTTCTGGGGGTGACGGAGGACGGGGGTGGGGTGGTCGTCGGCGCGGGGGCGTCCGCGGGCGCACAGGAGGCGAGCACCAACGTCGCGACGACCGCCACCACCCGCGCCGAGAACCCCATCCCAGGAGGATAACTCGGGCAGACGGCCACCACGGGAGGGGCCTAAGCTGGGGGCATGTCCCGCACGCGCGACGCGACGCTCATCACGAACGCGAGTCGCAGCCAGACCCTGGAGCTCGCCGAGCGCCAGAAGCGCTACCTGATCACCATGGGTATCCGCACCGGCTGCTTCCTCGCGTTCCTGATCGTGCCGGGTTGGTGGAAGCTGGTGGCCCTCGGAGCGGCCGCGCTGCTGCCTGCCTTCGCCGTGTTGTTCGCCAACAACGCGGACCATCACGCCCCTACGGCCGCACCGGACGGGGAGGGAGCGCAAGTTCGCGCGATCACCACGGGCGATGTGGTGCGTGGCACCGTCGAGGAGGAAACCGACAAGTGAATCGGCAGGTAAGGCGCTGGATCGCGATGGGCGTGCTCGTCGTGATCCTGGTCATCACGTTCATCCAGCTCGGTGAGTGGCAGCTTCGTCGCCTCGACGAGCGCCGCGACTCGAACGCGACGGTGCAGGCGCACGAGGCGTTGCCGGTGCAGCCGTACCAGGAGGTGATGAACCGCGAGATCGACGAGGCCGACCAGTGGTACCGCGTCACGGCGACGGGCTCCTACACCGGCGCCCAGTTCCAGGTGCTGTACCGCTCGTTGGACGGGTCCTACGGCAGCGAGGTCGTCGCGGTGCTGGCCACCGATCAGGGCCAGAACCTGCTGGTCAACCGCGGCTTCCTCACCCGGCAGCCCGGGCACCCGGACGGCGAGATGCCCGCGACGCTTGAGGGCACCGTAACCGTCACCGGCTACGTCCGTCGAAACGACGGCGACGATGAGAACGCCGCGACACCGCACGAGAACCAGGTGCGGCTCATCAACTCCGATGCCATCGGCAAGGCTCTCGGAGAGGAGGTCGTGAACGGCTACGTCTCGCTGATCGAGTCGACCCCGTCCGATCCCGGAGGACTGACTCCGCTGCACTCCCCGAACCTGGAGGACGAAGGGCCACACCTGAGCTACGCCTTCCAGTGGTTCGCCTTCACCGCGATCGCCGTGATCGGCTTGGGGGTACTGATCAGAGCCGACGTTCGGGACAGGCGGAAGGCGAAGGCCGTCGCCGAACGGGCTGACGCGGCGAGGGAGGGCGCGGCACGAGGAGAGGCGGCGCCGAAGGATGTGGCACGGGACGGGGTCGGCGAGGAGTCGGAGGGCGTCCGGGAGGAGGCGCGGTGAGCGGTCTCGACTGGACCGCCTGCCCACACTGCCACGAGCCACTCACCCGCACCGGTCGAGCCCTGCGCTGCCCCGTCGGGCATTCGTACGACGTGGCTCGCCAGGGCTACGTCAACCTGCTCGGCCAGGCGCCCCCGGCGAACGCGGACACCGCCGACATGCTGGATGCACGGTCGCGGTTCCTGGCCGCTGGCCACTACGACGAGGTCGCCCTGGCGGTGGCCGGGGGCGTGACCGGGCGACGCGTCGTCGAGGTGGGTGCCGGGACGGCGTTCTACCTTTCGTGGGCGCTCGATGAGCACCCGGATGCGGAGGGCCTGGCGACGGACGTGTCGGTCGCCGCGGCGAAGCGGGCCGCGCGGGCACACCCGAGGGTCGCCGCGGTCGTCGCCGACACCTGGGCGGGGCTGCCGCTCGTCGACGCATCGGTGGACACCATCGTGTGTGTGTTCGCGCCGCGGAACCCGGCCGAGTTCGCCCGCGTGTTGCAGCCGGGCGGCACCCTGGTCGTCGCGCAGCCGGCCGCCGACCACTTGATCGAGTTGCGCGAACGCTACGGCCTGCTGGGGGTGGCTGCGGACAAGGTCGACCGGTTGGGCGCGGCCTTCCCGGGCTGGACGGTGTCGTCACGTCGCGAGGTGCGCTCGCGGGCGTCCCTGACGGCCGTCGAGGTCGCCGACCTGATCGCGATGGGCCCCAACGCCTTCCACGGGCTGCCTGGAGAGGTGGGGTCGGCGGAGGTGCAGGTGTCGGTCGACGTGCTTGCCCTGCGGTCGCCGGGAGGGTGAGACGAGGCGCCGGTTGAGCCGCCTTGCGAGGAACGAGCAAGGCGCCCCCGCCCGTTGAGCCGCCTTGCGAGGGACGAGCAAGGCGTGACGAAACCCTCGCGACCATACCCAGGGGACTCGTGGACAAGTCCCTGCACCGTGCGCAAGGTGGTTTCGTCACGGGCCGCTCGTCCCTCACGGCCCGGCTCAACCAGCCGCCGGTTGAGCCGCCTTGCGAGGAACGAGCAAGGCGTGACGAAACCCTCGCGACCATACCCAGGGACTCGTGGTCAGGTCCCTGCACCGTGCGCCAGATGGTTTCGTCACGGGCCGCTCGTCCCTCACGGCCCGGCTCAACCGACGCTCCCCCCCCCAAACTCATACGGCGATTCGTGGAAGCGCTCCCCCGGCTGCTCCCGTCCATCACTACTCTTTCCGCATGGACATCGACGACGACCTGCGCTCGTTCCTCGCCCAGTTCTCCAAACTTGGCGAACTGGCGAACACCGTGCAACAGGCTGGCGCCGTCACCTCACTCACCGACGCCCTCAGCGCCCACCTTGGCAGGTCGGCCGAGGAGGTCGCGACCGTCTCGAAGGAGGTCCCCGGCTACCGGTTCGCCGACTACGACGTCGCCTTCGAACTTCTCGCCGGACCCGACGCCACCCTGATCGGGATCGGCGGCGGCGATCAGCGCCAACACATGTCGCTCGGCGACATGGTCGGAAACCAATGGAACCGGCTCCCGGTCGGCCAGGTCGACTGGGCCGACATCGCCATCAACGCGACCGAGACCCGGCGGGTCGTGGCGCTCGGAATCCGCCTGTTCAGATTCCACGATCAACCGGTTGCCGTACTCACCAGGCGAAACTCGCAGATGCACGGCAACGGTCAGGGCGTGATCGAGGTCCTGAGCCCCGACGGGCAGGTCGCCAGCGACCTCATCGCAGAAGCGACCAGGGTCGGGATCGAACGCTCCGTCCTTCGTGGCAACGTGATCAGCCTGGAGTTGGTTGGCTACGAAGGCGAGGGCGACGGGTTCCGGTTCATCCCACGACCAGACGTCCCCGCCGAGGCCGTAATCCTGCCTGAGGGAACCCTTGAACGGGTCACGGGCCACGTGCTGGGCGTGGCTGAGCATGCGGAGATGCTTCGCCGATACGGGCAGCACCTGAAACGTGGTGTCCTTCTCTACGGGCCACCAGGCACAGGCAAGACCCACACGGTTCGGCACCTGCTCTCGATAGGCACTGGTCACACGGTGATCCTGCTCTCGGGCCAGACGCTGGAATTCGTGCGGCAGGCCACCTCGATCGCCCGACACCTTCAACCCGCGATCGTGGTGCTCGAAGACTGCGACCTGGTTGCGATGGGACGCGACTTCGGTCCGGCCGGTCAGCCGTTGCTGTTCGAATTACTCGACGCCCTCGACGGGCTCGACACCGACACCGACATCGCATTCGTGCTCACCACCAACCGGGTCGACGTGCTGGAGGAGGCGCTCACGCAACGTCCGGGCCGCGTCGACCTCGCCGTCGAGATCGCGCCGCCAGACCAGGAAGCACGCAGGCGACTGCTGGACCTCTACCAGGGCACGGTCTCGTTCTCCGAGGCCGCCCTCGACGAGGTGGCAAGGCGCAGCGACGCGCACACCGCGTCGTTCTTCAAGGAACTCATCCGCCGAGCCGTGCTGTACGCCGCGGAAGACGGCCTTGAGCCGACCGACGTGCATCTCCTGTCCGCGCTCGCCGCACTCCAATCGGACCAGGAGGCGCTGTCGCGCAACCTCGTAGGAGGCTTCATGGACCCGTTCACCGAAGAACTCTGATGGGCAACCGCCTGGGGTTCGGGCTCGGCACCCTCGGCCGCGACGGGCTGGCGGCCATGGTGTCGATGTTCCTCATGTTCTACCTCACGGACGTGTTGGAGATCTCCGGCGCCCAGTTCGCCATGGTCAGCGCCATCATGGTCGCGATGAGGGCCTTCGATGCCATCAACGACCCGTTCATGGGTGTCGTCGTCGACAACACCCGGTCGAAGTGGGGCAAGTTCAAGCCGTGGATCCTGATCGGCGCGGTTGCCTGGGCGGGTTCCAGCCTGTTGATGTTCGCCGACTTCGGTGTCCGCGGCTGGGGCTACGTCGTGCTGTTCACGGTCGTGTACCTCGTCTACGAGATCTCCTACACCATCAACGACATCTCCTTCTGGTCGATGTTGCCCTCACTGACCGACGACCAGGCCGAGCGGGAACGAATCGGGGCCGTGGCGCGGATCTTCGCCAACATCGGCCTGTTCGCCGTCGTCGTCGGCATCCTCCCCGTCACCTCAGCGTTGACGGAGGTCCTGGGATCGGACGAGGCCGCCTGGTTCGCCGTGGTGTGTGTGCTGGCCGCGCTGATGCTGGCGTTCCAGTCGCTGACGCTGTTGTTCGCCCGCGAACAGGTCAACGCCCCGCAAGAGCACACCAGGCTGCGCGAACTGTTCGGCGTGATCGGCCGCAACGACCAACTGCTGTGGGTCACGCTGGCGATGGTCGCCTTCATGACCGGCTACGGCATCACCACCTCGCTCGGCGTCTACTACTTCAAGTACATCGTCGGCAACGAGGGCGCATACTCGATCTTCGCCGCCATCCTCGCGGTTGCCCAGATCACCGCGCTCATCTGCTTCCCCGCGATCTCGAAACGGCTGCGCCGCGGCCAGATCCATCTCCTGGCCAGCACGCTGATGACGGTCGGCTACCTCGTGTTCCTGTTCGCCGGCACCTCGCTTGTGATCACGGGAGTCGCGGGCGTGCTGCTGTTCACCGGCCAGGGCATGATCCAGCTGCTGATGGTGATGTTCATCGCCGACAGCGTGGAGTACGGCGAGTGGAAACTCGGTCGCCGCAACGAGTCGATCACGTTCTCGCTGCAACCCTTCATCTACAAGTTGAGCAACGCGTTCGCCGTCGCGGTGGTCAGCATCACCGTCCTGGCCACCGGCATCGACACCGCCAAGTCCGCGGCCGACGTCGGCACCGGTTCGGCCTGGCTGTTCCGCGTCTCGATGATGGTGGCGCCCATGCTGCTTGTGATCGCGAGCTACCTTGTGATGCGGGCGAAATACGTCATCGACGAGGACAGGTACGCACAGATCCTCGCCGACCTGACCATCAGGAGGTCCGGTGGCTGAACCGATCACGAGGCGCAGCACCGTTCGGGAGGTGTACGCCACCCCGATGGGTCGCGACGTGATCGACAAGGTTCTCCTGCAGACGGGTGTCCCAGGGCGGACGGTCGCGGCGCTGGCGCCGATCAGGCTCTCCACCCTCGACAGGCTCACACACAGGGTCACCGGGCCCGGATTCATCGACGCCGTCATCGAACTGGTCAACTCGGAGACCGGACGCCCCTCGGACGACCCGGCACCCGATCCCGCACCCTGGTGGCGACAGGCCGTCTTCTACCAGGTCTACCCACGCTCGTTCGCCGACTCGGACGGTGACGGCATCGGCGACCTGCGTGGCGTCATCGACCACCTCGACTACCTGGCCGATCTCGGCGTCGACTGCCTCTGGCTCTCCCCCATCTTCGACTCACCGAACGAAGACATGGGCTATGACGTTCGCAACTACCGGATGGTCATGAAGGAGATGGGTACCCTCGAAGACCTCGACGAACTGATCTCCGGATGCCACGAACGCGGCATGCGCATCATCCTCGACCTGGTCGTCAACCACACCTCGGACGAGCATCCCGCCTTCAAGGAGGCGGTCCGCGATCCCGACGGGGCCTACGGCGACTACTACTACCTACTTCCCGGCGACCCCGAGCACCCCCCGAACAACTGGACGTCGTTCTTCTCCGGCCCTGCATGGCGCTGGATCCCCGAGGCAAGCCGATGGGCTCTGCACCTCTTCGCCGAGGGTCAGATAGACCTGCGGTGGGACAACCCCCAGGTGCGACGCGAAGTCGCCAACATCGTCGGCTGGTGGCTGGACAGGGGGATCGACGGGTTCCGCCTCGACGTGATCAACTACATCTCCAAGCCTGAGGGCCTGCCTGACGGAAACGAGTTCGTCGGCACCCTAATGGGTTTCGTCGGGGTCGAGCACTACTTCTACGGGCCACGCCTCGGCGAGTTCCTGCGCGAATTGCGGCGCGACGGCTTCACGCGCCGGTCGGCTCCGGCCTCGACCCCTCGCGCCAGGCTCACCGACGGTCGACTCGGCGAACCGCTTGCCCCCGACCCGGTGGCGCTCATGGTGGGTGAAACACCCGGGGTCGGGATCCAGTTGGGTCGGATGCTCACCGCGGCAGGCCGTGGGGAGTTAGACCTGACCTTCAACTTCGACGTCCTCGACACGCCCGGCCGGACCCGCTGGGACTCCTATGTCTACGACGCCGATTACCTGAAGCGCTACTTCCACCGCTATCTGAACGCGCTGGGCCAGAGCGACTGGCTGGCGGTGTTCTTCGACAACCACGACAACCCTCGGATGCTGAGCAAGTTGGCTGGCAGCACCGAGTCGGACCCGGCCATACGTTCCGCCATCGGGAAACTGCTGGCCACGATCCAGTTGACGATGCGGGGCACGCCGTTCCTGTACCAGGGGCAGGAGTTGGGGGCGGTGAACCAGCCGTTCACCGGCATCGACGACCTGCGTGACGTCGAGTCCATAAACCGGTATGCGGAACTGCTTGCCGCCGGGGTCGGCCCCCGGGCCGCGTGGCGGGAAATCCTTGCCGGCACCCGCGACCACGCCCGCGTCCCGATGCGTTGGACACCAGAGGGCAGGTTCAGCGAGGCAACCCCCTGGCTCGTGGGACACGACAAGTCACCGGGCTTCTCCGCAGAGGAACAGCTGACCGATCCCCACTCCGTCCTGGCCTGGCATCGTGACCTCATAGCCCTGCGCCGTGAGCACCCGGCCCTGACGCTCGGCGACCTCGAATGCGTACATCCCAAGAGGAGGGGGTACCTGGCCTACCTCCGCTCGTTCGGGGAGGAACAGTTCCTGATCGAGTGCAACCTGACGCCGCGGCCGCAGCATCGGCCACGGTTCCGCCCGACGGTGACACCGATCCTCGGGGGGCCCCGCCGCCCGACGATGGCCCCCTGGGAGTCGACCGTCAGTCGCCTGGCCCGGGATTGACGAAGGCGCGGCACCCCTCGGGGCACCGCGCCTTCAGCGTCATCGGCTCAGAGGCCCAGGAACTCCCGGAACTCCTCGCAGCACTTCTCGGCCCGTGCCTCATCCGGCAACTCGCAGAAGATGCGCAGGAGCGGCTCGGTGCCGGAGAAGCGGGCGATGATCCAGCCGTCCTCGAAGTAGACCTTGCAGCCGTCTTCGTAAGAGGTGCGCACGACGGGCTCGCTGAACGTCGGGAGCTTCTTCTCCACCATCAAGGTGTTGAGGATCTCCGGCTTGCGGTCCATGTCGAACTTGAAGTCGGTCTCGGCCATGTAGTGCGGCGGGAACTGGCCGACGATCTCGGCGTAGATCTGGCTCATGGGCTTGCCGACGACGGCGATCATCTCGACGAGAAGCGCGGCGGCATAGATGCCGTCTTTACCTGCGATGTGGCCACGGACGGTGAGGCCGCCGGAGCTCTCGCCACCGATGACGGCGTCGGTCTCGAGCATCTTGCCGGAGATCCACTTGAACCCGACAGGCACCTCATAGGCCTTCTCGCCGAACTGTTCGGCGACATCGTCGAGCAGCGACGTGGTGGCCACGTTGCGCACGACCGCGCCCTTCCAGCCCTTGTACTTCAGGAGGTAGTAGTACAGGATCACCAGCAGCTGGTTGGGGTGCAGGAAATTGCCCTGGTCGTCGATGATGCCGATCCGGTCGGCGTCACCGTCGGTGGCGATGCCCAGGTCGCACTTGTTCTCGACGACGTAGCGGGAGAGGGCCTGGAGTGTGTGCGAGGACGGCGAGGGCAGCCGACCACCGAACAGGGTGTCGTGGCGGTCGTTGATCACCTCGACGTCGGCGCGCGCCGTCATCAGGATCGTCTGCAGTGAAGTCTTGGAGACACCGAACATCGGGTCGAGGGCGATCTTCAGCCCGGCCTCACGGATGGCTTCCATGTTGACCTGGTTGATGATCGAGTCGATGTAGCCGTTGAAGGTGTTGATCTCCTCGATGGCACCCGTCTCGATGCCCTTGTCGTAGGCGATCGTCGGGATGTCGGCCTCGGGGGCGCCCTCGAGCGACTCCATGCGGTGCTCGATGTCCAACGTCACGTCCTGATCGGCGTCCTTGCCCCCACGGGTGAAGACCTTGATGCCGTTGTACAGGGCGGGGTTGTGCGAGGCGGTGATCGCCATGCCGTAGGGGAAGTTCTGGTCCTTGACCGTCCACATGATCAGCGGGGTCGGCGCCTGCGCCACCTTGATCACCTTGGTCGGGATGCCGTACCCGGCGAACACCTCAGCGGCCCAGCCAGCTGAAACATCCGAGAGGAAGCGTCGGTCGTAACCGATCACGATGCCCTCCTGGGCAACACCTTCATCAATCATCCGCGCTGCGAGCGCCGCTGCAAGCAGCATCACGTTCGCCCGGATGAATTCGTCGCCGATGATCGCTCGCCATCCGCCGGTTCCAAAGTTGATTCTCGCCACACCTGAAGACTAGACCCGACACCCGGCGTGAACGGTCACCATCGCGAGCGAACGCGCATAGTTGTTGCGCAGCCGCTCAGACGGCTGCGCGGCACCGGTCAGGCAAGGTCGATCAACTCGATGTAGTCATGCGACCAGAGGTCCTCAACCCCGTCCGGCAGCACGAGCACCCTGTCGGGTTGCAGGGCCTCGACCGCGCCGGGATCGTGCGTCACCAGTACAACCGATCCCGCATACGTGCGGATGGCGTTGAGCACCTCGGCGCGGGAGGCGGGGTCGAGGTTGTTCGTCGGTTCGTCCAGGAGCAGCACATTGGCTGCGGAGACGACCAGCATCGCCAGGGCGAGACGGGTCTTCTCCCCACCGGAGAGCACCTTCGCGGGCTTGGCCACGTCGTCACCGGAGAACAGGAACGAGCCGAGCACCTTTCGGACCTCGGTGTCGTTGAGGTTCGGCGAGGCCGAGACCATGTTTTCGAGCACGCTGCGGCTCACATCGAGGGTTTCGTGTTCCTGCGCGTAGTAGCCGACCCTTGCACCGTGGCCGAGCTCGACCCGACCGGACGACGCCTCCTCGATGCCGTAGAGGATCCGCAGCATCGTCGTCTTGCCTGCGCCGTTGAGGCCGAGGATGACGACCTTCGAGCCGCGGTCGATGGCGAGGTCGACGGCGGTGAACACCTCAAGCGAGCCGTACGACTTGCTGAGCTCGTAGCCCCTGAGCGGGGTCTTGCCTGACGGCGCGGGATCCGGGAACCGGATCTTCGCGACCTGATCCTGGGCACGCTCCCCCTCCACGCCGGCCAGCAACTTCTCCGCCCTCTTGGCCATGTTCTGCGCGGCGACGGCCTTGGTGGCCTTGGCGCGCATCTTGTCCGCCTGCGCCATCAGTTGCGACGCCTTGCGCTCGGCATTGGCAAGTTCGCGCTTGCGGCGCTTCTCGTCGGTCTCCCGCTGCAGCAGGTAGCGCTTCCAATCCATCGAATAGATGTCGAGCTCTGAGCGGTTCGCGTCGAGGTGGTAGACCTTGTTGACGACGGCTTCGAGGAGCGCGGTGTCGTGCGAGATGATGATGAGCCCGCCCGGGAACCCCTGGAGATAACCGCGAAGCCAGACGATGGAGTCCGCGTCCAGGTGGTTGGTCGGCTCGTCGAGCAGCAACGTATCTGCGTCGGAGAACAGGATGCGGGCCAGTTCGATGCGGCGACGCTGGCCGCCGGATAGCGTCTTCAGCGGCTGCCCGAGCACCCGATCCGGCAGTCCGAGGTTCGACGCGATCCGCGCGGCCTCCGATTCGGCGCCGTATCCGCCTGCCGCGACGAACGCCGCCTCTGCACGCGCGTAGGCGGCCATGGCCTCTTCACGCTCCGCGCCGTCGGCGGTGGCCATCGTCTCCTCGGCACGGCGCATCCGCCGCATCACCTGATCGAGGCCACGGGCGCCGAGCACACGGTCGCGGGCGATCTGCTCCGGGTCGCCCGAGCGCGGATCCTGTGGGAGGTAGCCGAGTTGGCCGCTGCGCGTCACCGTGCCCCCGGCGGGCATCGACTCCCCGGCGAGGATCCGGGTGAGTGTCGTCTTCCCTGCCCCGTTACGGCCCACGAGCCCGATCCGGTCGCCGCCGATGACCTGGAAGCTCACGGGAGACAACAGCAGCCGGGCACCTGCCCGCACCTCAACATCCTTGACCTGTAGCACCGACCTATTTTCGCGGTCTTACCCCGATTAACCAAACCAGGGGGCCAGGGATCGATCCAGAACCGGGCAGGGGGCCCCGCCCGTCCAGCTCGGTCTCCGGATCAGTCGAGCCGTGAGACGAAGTCGAGGATCGCACCCTCCCACTGCTCGGCGTGAGAGTCGTTCGCCCCGTGTGGGGCACCCTTGAGGACCACGAGTTCGGCGTGCGGAACCAGCTCGGGCATCCGCGCCGAGGAGGCCCCGAGCGGAACGTTCTGGTCGCCGTCGCCATGCAGCACGAGGGTGGGCACCTTGATGGCCGCCACCTCGGCTCGGAGATCGGTGGCCCAGATCAGGATGGTTGCCGGAGCCGCGATCGCCCCTGATTGGCGGGCGATCTGCAGGGCCTCCCCGCGGATCTCCTCATCGACGAGCAGCCCTGCATCCTGCGTGGAGTAGAAGGTGGTTATGAAGGAGTCGAGGAAAGCATCACGGTCTGCCGCGCAGCCTCTCGACAGCTCCTCGAACGCGGACATCGGCATGGCACCGTCAGGGTTGTTGTCCGAGATACACAAAGCAGGGGTGATCGAACCGGAGAAGATCACCCCTGCGACCCGCTCGTTGTGGCGCCCGGCCAGTTTCGCGGCCTCTCCACCACCCATGGAGAAGCCGAGCACAACGGCATCGTGCAGGTCGAGGTATTCCAGGAGGGAAGCGGTGTCCGCCGCCAGAGTGTCGTAGTCGTAGCCGCTGTCGGGCTTGCCGGATTCGCCGAAACCTCGCCGGTCATAGGTGATGACCCGCAGCCCTGCCTCGTAGAAGGAGGCGGCGTTGCGGTTGAAAGTCGAGCCGGAGAGCGGCCATCCGTGGATCAGCACGAGTGGCCGGCCCTCGCCGCCGGTGTCGGTGTAGTGCAGGGATAGGCCGTCGGGCGTAGTCAGGTGCGGCATCTTCGCCTCCATCCAGGTCTGGTGGCTCCAGCCTAGCGGCCCGTCACGCCTAATTGCACGGGTATAGGGCGCCATTCGGGCGACTGACTTCGTTGTCGTCGGTCGACGTAGAACACCGCTACGACTGACCTCCTACGCCTTGCCATTCATCCCGACTGACACCCCATACTCATCCGCACCTTCAGGTGCGACAGACCACTAGTGAAGGTTCGCATTGCGCATACCGGCATCCACAAAGTCAGGGCCCCAGCCGCGACCGCCTCAGAGGTTGTAGCCGATGGCCCTCAACTGCTCGCGACCGTCTTCGGAGATCATCTCAAGGGTCCACGGCGGTAGCCACACCCAGTTGATGGTCACGGAATTGACCAGCGTGTCGAGCACGTACTTCGTGTCGTACTCGATCTTGTCGGTCAGGGGGCAGGTCGGCGAAGTCAGCGTCATGTCGATCGTCACATCGCCCTGGTCGTCGACCTGCACGCCGTAGACGAGGCCCAGGTCGACGACGTTTACCATCAACTCCGGGTCGACAACGTCCTTCATCGCCTCGAGGACCTCGTCCTCGGTAGGTAGTACCGGCTTGGTGTCATGGCTCAGGTCGACGTCAGGCAGTTCATCCTTGACGAGGTCGCTCGGCCTCTGGTCCGGGGTGTACATCAGTTCTCCTTGGTGGTGGCTTGCAGGGTGGCATCGCGCATCGCGGACCACCCGAGGAGGGCGCACTTGACGCGCGCCGGGAACTTGGAGACTCCGGCGAACGCGATCGCGTCCTCGAAGACGTCTTCGTCGGGGGCGATCCTGCCCTGGGACTGCATCATCTCCAGGAACCGATCGTGCAACTCGAGCGCATGAGCGGTCGTTCCCCCGATCAGCAGATCGGTCATCACCGAGGTGGAGGCCTGAGAGATGGAGCAACCCTCCCCTTCGTAGGAGATGTCTGCGATGGTGTCGCCGTCGAGATGGACCCGCAGGGTCAACTCATCACCACAGGACGGGTTCACGTGGTGCACTTCCGCGCCGTAGCCGTCGCGGAGCCCGCTGTGGTGCTTCTCACGGTAGTGATCGAGGATGATCGTCTGGTACAACTCGTCGATGTTCATGGATCCTTCGCTTTCAGAGCTTCGGCGCGAAGTAGTTGCGGGTGAACACCAACGCGTCCGCGAGCGCGTCGATCTCGGCCAGCGTGGT
Source organism: Tessaracoccus bendigoensis DSM 12906 (assembly GCF_900141915.1). Taxonomy (GTDB): domain Bacteria; phylum Actinomycetota; class Actinomycetes; order Propionibacteriales; family Propionibacteriaceae; genus Arachnia; species Arachnia bendigoensis. Next base: position 20,857 of record NZ_FQZG01000039.1, read on the forward strand.
GTACAGGTAGCTCGACGCTCGGGTCGAGCTCTGCTCCCCCAGCCGCTTGTGCAGCGGGCGGGCGCAGTGGTGCCCACCACGGATCGCCACCCCGCGCGAATCCAGCACCTGCATCACGTCATGCGGATGCACGCCCGACAAGTTGAAGGAGATCGCGCTGCCCCGGTCGACGGTGTCGGTCGGGCCGAGGATACGCAGACCATCGATGGTCGTCAGCTTCCCGAGCGCATAGGCGGTGAGTTCGTCATCGTGCGCCGCGATGTTGTCCATCCCCAAACCTTGCAGATAATCGACCGCCGCCCCCAGACCCACCGCCTGGGCGATCGGCGGAGTGCCTGCCTCGAACCGGTGGGGCGGTGCCGCATAGGTCGAATGCGTCATCTCGACGACCTCGATCATCTCGCCGCCACCGAGGAAGGGTGGCAGCTCGGCGAGCAGGCCGTAGCGCCCCCACAACACGCCGATACCGGTGGGGCCGACCATCTTGTGGCCGGTGAAGGCGACAAGATCGGCCCCCAGCAACGACACTTCAGTAGGGACGTGAGGCACGCCTTGCGAGGCATCCACGACCATGACGGCCCCCACTGCGTGCGCGGAAGCCGCGATGCCGGGGATCGAATTGCGGGTGCCGAGCACGTTCGAGACCCAGGTCAAAGAAACCACCTTTGTGCGTTCGTTGATGAGCCGCTCGCGTTCGGCCTTCTCAAGGTCGAGGCGACCGTCGTCGGTGATGTCGAACCAGCGAAGCGTCGCCCCGGTGCGCTCGCACACCAATTGCCAGGGCACGATGTTCGAGTGGTGCTCCATGACGGAGATGACCACCTCGTCGCCGGGCCCCAACCGGGACGCGAGGGTGTTCGCGGCCAGGTTCAGGGCTTCTGAGGCGTTCTTGGTGAACACGATCTCCTCGGCACTGGCAGCCCCGACGAACGCCCCGATCTTCGCCCGTGCACCTTCGAACGCTTCCGTGGCCTCCGCACCCAGTTGGTGCATGGCGCGCGCCACGTTCGCGTTGTGCTGAAGGTAGAACTCTGCCATGGCGTCCACCACCTGGCGCGGCTTCTGAGACGTGTTGGCCGAGTCGAGGTAGCTGAGGGGCCACTGCCCCACCGTGCGTCCCAGGATCGGGAAATCCGCCCGTACCTTTTCGACGTCGTACATCAGTTGCCTTTCTGACTGCTGGTTGCGGGAACGAGGCTCAGGCGTTTGCGACGGCCTTCACGTACTCCTCGTAGCCGGTCACCTCGAGCTTCTCCGCGAGTTCCTTGCCACCCTCGTCGACGATGCGACCGTCGACGAACACATGAACGAAATCGGGCTGGATGTAGCGCAGGATGCGGGTGTAGTGCGTGATCAGCATCACCGCCCGGTCGCCCTGGGCCGAGTAGCGGTTCACACCTTCGGCGACGACCTTCAGCGCGTCGATGTCAAGCCCGGAGTCGGTCTCGTCGAGGATCGCCGCCTTGGGGTTCAGGAGTTCAAGCTGAGCGATCTCGTGGCGCTTCTTCTCGCCACCGGAGAAGCCCTCGTTGACGGAGCGGGCCGCGAACGACTTGTCGAGGTCCATCCCAGCGAGCACCCGCTCGACGTCCTTGACCCAGGTGCGCACCTTGGGCGCCTGGCCGTCCAGAGCGGTCTTGGCGGTGCGGAGGAAGTTGGCGACAGAGACGCCCGGCACCTCGACGGGGTACTGCATGGCCAGGAACAAGCCGGTGCGGGCCCGTTCGTCGACCGTGAGCCCGGTCAGCTCGACGCCGTCGAGGGTGACCGATCCGGAGGTGATGACGTACTTCGGGTGCCCGGCGAGCGCATAGGCGAGGGTGGACTTGCCCGACCCGTTGGGGCCCATGATGGCGTGCACTTCGCCGGGGTTGACGGTGAGGTTGACCCCCTTGAGGATCTCCTTGTGGCCCTCCTCGGTGATGACGTCGGCGTGCAGGTCCTTGATGACAAGCGTGGACATGGGTTCTTGGCTCCTAGTTTTCTTCAAAGTTGAGGGGGTTGTCGGGGTCGACGAGGATGTCGTCGCCGTCGATCTGGACGGGGAACACGCGCACCGGCTGGGTGGCCGGAAGGTTCAGTGCCCGCCCCGTGCGCAGGTCGAAGGTCGACCCGTGCAGATAGCACTCGATGGTGCGGCCAGCCACCTCACCCTCGCTGAGGGGTACGTGGCCATGGCTGCACAGGTTCTCGATGGCGTAGAGGTCACCGCCGTGACGCACCAGGGCCACTTCGAGTTCACCGTCATCCTCGCGCCCGGATCCCGTTTCCGGGACCTCGCAGGCGAGAGGCACGTCATCGGTGAGTTCATCGGCGGTGGCGACCGGCACGAAAGTCACGCCACGTCCGCCGTCCGTGTGGTGCCGTGGACGAGGGAGAGTTCGCGTTCGACCTGTTCGAGCAGCTTGCGTTCGATGTGCTCCACACCGACACGCCGGATGATGTCGTTGAAGAAGCCGTGCACGATCAGACGGCGTGCCTCTTCCTCGGTGATGCCGCGGCTCATCAGGTAGAACAACTGGTTGTCGTCGAATCGACCGGTGGTGGACGAGTGGCCCGCGCCGAGAATCTCGCCGGTCTCGATCTCGAGGTTCGGCACGGAATCGGCCTGGCAACCCTCGCTCAGGACGAGGTTCTTGTTGGTCTCGTAGGTCTCGATCCCCAGCGCCACCTTGCGGATCAGCACGTCGCCGATCCACACCGAATGCGCGCCCTTGCCCTGCAACGCGCCGCGGTAGTCGACGTTCGACTTGGTGTTGGGCTCGTTGTGGTCGACGAACATGCGGTGCTCGACGTCCTGGCCCGCATCTGCGAAGTAGAGGCCGAACTGCTCAAGTTCGCCGCCGGGGCCCTTGTAGCGGGCCCGCTCGGCGATCCGGATCGCGCGGCCACCCATGGAGGCGTGCACGGTGCGCACCCGGGCGTCACGGCCCACTTCCACCGAGATCTGGCCACCGTGGATCGATTCGTCGTCCCAGTCGTTGACGTAGACGAGGTTGATCTGCGCGCCGTCCCCGATGCGGAAGTCGAACTTGCAGGCGTACTGCGCGGTTCCCTCGAAGCGCAGCACCAGCGTCGCCTTGCTATGCGTGCCGAACTCGGCCACGAACGTCTCCGCCGCCTGTCCGCCCTTGCCGGTGCCGATGAAGACGATCGGCTCCGAGATCTCCGTTTCGGCCGGAACGTGTAGGTAGGCGGCCTGCCGGGTGCGCTGTGCCGCGATCGCCGAGATCCGATCGACGGGCGGTTCGACGGCCAACTCGCGGGCCTGGGCCGTGGTGATCATCTTGAACTCGACGCCGGGCGGCATCTCGCCCGCCCAATCCAGTTCACCGGCGGGACCGCCGTCGGCCAGCAGGGGCTTGAACGTCTTGACGGGGGTGAACCGCCAGATCTCCTCACGCCCGGTCGGCATGGGGTGCTTCTCAAGGTCGTAGCTCGGCTCCGGGTGAAGGTGCGACTCGATGGTCTCGATCGCCCCAACGACGTTGGGCACGGTTGCAGTAGTCAATTCAACTGTCTCTTTCTAAGGACTTCTCGGTGTGGACGGAGCGGCGTCAGCCGACCGCGCCTTCCATCTGCAACTCGATCAGACGGTTCAGCTCCAGGGCGTACTCCATGGGCAGTTCCCGGGCGATCGGCTCGATGAAACCGCGCACGATCATGGCCATCGCCTCGTCCTCGCCCAAACCGCGCTGCATCAGGTAGAACAGCTGGTCGTCTGAGACCTTGGAGACGGTCGCCTCATGCGCCATGGAGACGTCCTCTTCACGGACATCCACATACGGGTAGGTGTCGGAACGCGACACGTTGTCCACGAGCAGCGCATCGCACTTCACGGAAGAGGCGGAGTGGTTGGCGCCCGGGTCGACCTGCACGAGCCCGCGGTAGGACGCGCGACCACCGGAGCGGGCCACGGACTTGGAGATGATCGAGCTGGACGTGTACGGCGCGCAGTGCACCATCTTGGAGCCGGTGTCCTGATGCTGGCCCTCCCCCGCGAACGCGATGGAGAGGGTCTCGCCCCGGGCGTGTTCGCCCATTAGATAGACGGCGGGGTACTTCATGGTGATCTTGGAGCCGATGTTGCCGTCGACCCACTCCATCACGGCACCCTCTTCACAGGTGGCGCGCTTGGTGACGAGGTTGTACACGTTGTTCGACCAGTTCTGGATGGTCGTGTACCGGACGCGGGCGTCCTTCTTGACGATGATCTCGACGACCGCGGAGTGCAGCGAATCCGACTTGTAGATCGGAGCCGTGCAGCCCTCGACGTAGTGCACGTAGGAGCCCTCGTCGGCGATGATCAGCGTTCGCTCGAACTGCCCCATATTTTCGGTGTTGATGCGGAAATAGGCCTGCAGCGGAATCGCGACGTGCACGCCCTTGGGGACGTAGATGAACGAGCCACCGGACCAGACCGCGGTGTTCAGGGACGCGAACTTGTTGTCACCGACGGGGATGACGGTGCCGAAATGCTCCTGGAAGATCTCGGGGTGCTCCTTGAGGGCGGTGTCGGTGTCGAGGAAGATGACACCTTGCCGCTCCAGTTCCTCGTTGATCTTGTGGTAGACGACCTCGGACTCGTACTGTGCGGCGACACCCGCGACAAGGCGGGCCTTCTCCGCCTCGGGGATGCCGAGACGGTCGTAGGTGTTCTTGATGTCCTCGGGCAGGTCCTCCCAGGTCTGGGCCTGCTTCTCGGTCGAGCGCACGAAGTACTTGATGTTGTCGAAGTCGATCTCGGACAGGTCGGCACCCCACTTGGGCATCGGCTTCTTGTCGAAGAGCCGGAGCGCCTTCAGGCGCAGGTCGAGCATCCACTGCGGCTCGTCCTTCATGTGTGAGATGTTGGCGACCACATCGGGGTTCAACCCACGCTTCGCCGTTTCACCGGCGGTGTCGGCGTCGTGCCATCCCCACTTGTAGCTGGAGAGCGCCTCGATGTGTTCGTCCTGCGTGGCACCCAATCCGGGGGCCTGCGGTGCGGTCTGCGTCATATCCGTATCCGTCACTTTCTTTTCGGGATGTTGGGCGTGGGAAGCGGGGTTGGTACGTGCGTGGTGCAGACGCCGTCGCCGTGTGCGATGGTCGCCAGCCGTTGCACGTGGCTGCCGAGCAGGCGGGAGAAAAGTTGTGTCTCCACCTCGCACAGCACGGGAAACGCCGCGGCCACGTGGGCCACCGGGCAGTGGTGCTGGAGAAGTTGGTTGCCTGAATGGACCGGTCTCACCGATGGAGCGTAGCCGTCCACCTCAAGCGCCTCCACGAGCGCCTCGATGGCGGGACGATCCGGGTTAGCATCGCGGAACTGCAGGAACCGTTCCTCGATGCAGGCGATCTGTTCGTCGGCCAACTCCCGCACGGCGCCTGGCCCGGCGACCGTCGACAGCCTGCGCAATGCGGCGATCGCGAGCGCATCGTAGGACTGCCGGAACTCGGCACGCCCCGCATCGGTCAGGACGAACACCTTGGAAGGCCGCCCACGGCCTCGCGCGCCGTAAACCCGCTCCTCTCGCGAGGTGAGCACGCCGTCATCGATCAGTCCGGTCAGGTGTCGACGAATGGCGGCGGGGGTCAGGTCGAGGCGCTCGGCAAGCTGGCGGGCGGTCTGCGGCCCGTCGTGGAGAATCAAACCAACCACTCGCTGGCGGGTCGGGACCTCTGCATCCACCGTCACGATTCACCTCCCACCGCAGGCTCCACGACCGCGGAGCCAAATTAACGTACGCCAGTCTTGCCAATTCTTGTTCAGGATTCAAGCAAGGGTCGCCTAAGTCGGCCATGCGCCATCGTCGTGCGCGCCCCAGACAGATAGGCTGACGTGGTGCCTGCCCTCGACGCACGAGACGTCTGCCTCAGTTTCGGTCCGGTCCATGCCCTGAAGAGGTTGACCCTCACCGCCGAGGAGGGCCGCATCACAGCCCTGCTCGGCCCCAACGGAGCGGGCAAGACCTCCTTCATCCGCTGCTGCACCGGCCTGGCCCGGCCGGACAGCGGATCCCTGACCCTGTTCGGCGAGGCTCCCGGCTCTCCGGCTGTGCTTGCCCGCATCGGCCTCATGCCCCAGGCGACCGGCGCCTGGTCCGGGGTCCGCGCCGGCGAGCTGCTTCGCTATCTGGCCAGCCTCTACGCAGACCCGCATCCGGTAGACGACCTGATCGCGCTGCTCGGCATCGGCCCCTTCGAGAAGACGCCGTACCGTCGCCTCTCGGGCGGACAACAACAGGCCGTCAACCTCGCCGGGGCCATCGTGGGCCGACCCGGCCTGGTGTTCCTGGACGAGCCGACCGCTGGGCTCGACCCGCGTGCGCGGCGACTCACCTGGGACGTGGTGCGCGGGCTGCGCGCGGCCGGGGTCGCGGTGCTGTTGACCACGCACGACATGACGGAGGCCGCCGAGCTTGCCGACCGGGTACACATCGTCGACATGGGCGAGGTCCGGGTGAGCGGCACCGCCTCTGAGCTGACCGTCGACGGTTCACTCGAGGATGCCTACCTGCGCTACACGACCGGAGACGCCCGATGAGCCTCGACCTGACCCCCCACGCCGCCGCGGCCACCCCGGCGTCCCGCATCTGGTCGCACGCCAAGATGGAGGCGACCCTGATCCTTCGCAACGGCGAACAGGCGTTGCTCGCCGTCGTCATCCCGGTCGCGATCCTGCTGGGCGCCAGCCTTTTCGGCGACCGGTTGGGGCTGGGTCTGCAACAGACCGCACCCTCGGTACTGGCCCTGGCGATATGGAGTTCCGGTCTCACCACGCTGGCGATCGCGACGGGGTTCGAACGCAGGTACAACGTGCTCGAACGGTTGGCCGCCACCCCCCTCGGGAAGCCGGGGATCCTGGCAGGCAAGGGGCTGGGAATCGCACTGATCACGGCTGGGCAGGTTCTGGTGCTCGCCGTCATCGCATTAGCCCTCGGTTGGCGCCCGGTCTGGTCGCTGCCCGCCCTGCTGGTCTCCATCTTGGTGTCGGTTCTGGCGATGGGCGCCTTCGCGGGGATCGCGCTTGCGCTCGCCGGGTCGCTGAGACCCGAGGCAACCCTTGCGCTGGCCAACCTGCTCTATCTGGTCGGGATGCCGCTGGGCGTGTTGCTGCCTGCGGACCGGTTCCCCGGATGGACCGCACACCTGGTTCAGGGGCTTCCAACGGGCGCGCTCGGTGAAACGCTGCGGGCCGCCTCCAACGGCCAGGCCCTAGGCTGGCCGATAGCGGTTGCGGCGCTGTGGTGCGTCGCCTCCCTCGCTCTGGCATGGAAGGTGTTCAAGTGGACTTCCTGAGGAAGCTCGTCGACGGCGAGAAGGCTCTGCGGATCTGGCTGTTTGCGTCGCTGATCTGCAACATGGGCATCGTCGTCACCGGCGCCGTGGTTCGGCTGACGGCATCAGGCCTCGGCTGCTCGACGTGGCCGAAGTGTACCGAAGAGAGCTACGTCCCCCATGAGGCCTCGGGCATCCACGGCCTCATCGAGTTCGGGAACCGGACGCTCACATTCGTGCTGATCATCGCAGCGCTCGGCGCCTTCATCGCCGCCTGGCGGAACCGTGGCCCGCGGACCAAGCTGTGGTGGATCACGCTGGGGATCGGCATCGGCATCCCGTTCCAAGGCGTGATCGGCGGGGTCACCGTCCTGACGCAGCTGAACCCGTTCGTGGTCGCTCTCCATCTGATGCTGTCGGTCGCGTTGATCGTAATCTGCGTCTGGTCGCTGCAAGTGGCTTCGGGCCGCCCCGCGATCATGGTGAACGCGAGGCAGCGCACGGCCGTGATCGCAACCTTTGCCGCCTGCATGCTCGCTACCTGGATCGGCACCGTCGTGACCGGCTCCGGCCCCCACGCAGGTGACGAGGACGCCGTCCGCACCGGATTCCAGATCGAAGTGGTGGCCAAGTTCCACGGACTCTCCGCCTGGCTCGTGGTCGCTCTGACCCTGGTCTGCCTCTTCCTGTTCCGAGGGCTGCCCCAAGTCCGCCGCATGATGGGCACGCTTCTCCTGGTGGTCCTGGCCCAGGGCGCGATCGGCTACATCCAGTACTTCCTCGGGGTACCTGCACTCATAGTCGCCATGCATATGGTTGGGTTGACGGTGCTGACCGCGGTCGCGGCCAGACCGCTGGTGACAACCGCAAGGAGTACGCATGTCGACCAATCCGGTGCTGACGCTTCAACTGCCCTTCACGCTTCCTGACTTCGCTGCCGCGACACCGGCGCACTACCGTGACGCGATCGCAGGCTCGATGGCACACCACCTGGCCCTGCTCGCCACCCTGCGCGACGACTCTTCGCCCGCGACCATCGAAAACGTGCTCGGCGCTTGGGAAGACGCCGGGGCAGACCTCCGGCGCGCGCTGAACGCGTTCTACGCGGTGCGTTCCTCTGACACCAACGACGAACTCGATGCCATTGATGAGGAGTTCGCGCCGCTGCTGGCCGCCCATGACGACGCCATCCACCTCGACCGTGCGCTCTATGCCCGCCTCCGCGCGCTCGAGGCCCGCATCCTTGGCGGCGAGGTCGAAGCCGATGAGCAGGATCGCTACGCCCTCGATGAGACACTCCGGGAGTTCCGCCGCGCGGGCGTCGAACTGGGCGACGACGACCAGGCCAGGCTCCGGGAGCTGAACAGAATCCTCGCCGAGCTCGGCAGCCGTTTCGAGACGCTCAACCGCGGCGCCCGCAACGCGGGCAGCCTCACGGTGGTAGAGGCTGACCTGGCCGGGCTCACGACCGAGGAGAAGGAGTCGCTCCACGACGGCGACGGCTACCGGATCGACCTGGTCAACACCACGCAGCAACCGCTGGCGGCCAAGCTGACCGACGCCGGTGTGCGTCGTCGGCTGTTCGAGGCCTCGACGACGCGTGCGTTGAGCGGGGACTTCGACACCCGGGAGATCGTGGTCGCCACCGCGCGGGCCCGTGCGGAACGGGCCCGGCTGCTGGGCTACCCGAACCACGCCGCGATCGTGGCTGAGGCGGGTTGTGCCAAGTCGACCGACGCGATCCTCGACGTGCTCGTCCCGCTGGCGCAGGCCGGTCTGGCCAAGGCCCGTGACGAGGCCGCCCAGCTCGCTGGACGCTACGCGGAGTTGAGCCCAGGGGAAGTGTTCACCGCAGCCGACTGGAGCTTCGTGGAGGCGATCGTGCGTCGCGAGCGGTATTCGTTCGATGAGTCGCAGCTCGGCGGGTTCCTGCAGGTCGACAAGGTGCTCGCAGCGGTCTACGGGGCAGCGGAGGAGCTCTACGGCATCACGTTCCATCCCCGTGCAGATCTGGTGGGCCACGCCCCCGACACGCGGACCTTCGAGGTCCACGACGCCGATGGCAGCACGCTCGGCCTCTTCGTGATGGACTTCTGGGCGCGTCCGACGAAGAGCGGTGGAGCGTGGATGACCAACATCGTGGAACAGTCGACCCGCGATCAGGCACTGCCCGTGGTGACCAACAACTGCAACTACACGCCCACCACGACGGCGATCACATGGGACGACGTCATCACGATGTTCCACGAGTTCGGGCACGCGCTGCACGGCCTCCTGGCTCACAGTCGCTACGCCTCACGCTCCGGACCCAACACACCCACAGACTTCGTCGAGTTCCCCAGCCAGGTCAACGAGCACTGGGCCTGGACGCCTGGCCGCGTCCTGCCTGCGGAATGGGTCGAGCGGCTGACACAGGCCGACAAGTTCGGTCAGGGCTACGCCACCGCCGAAACCGAACTGTCTTCACTGCTCGACCTGGTGTGGCACATGACCCCCTTGGACGAGTTGCCCGCCTCCGCCGACGAGGTCGAGGACTTCGAGCGCAAGGCTTTGGAGAAGTACGGGCTGGTCGAGCCGCTGGTCCCGCCGCGCTACCGGTCCCAGTACTTCGCCCACATCTGGGGAGGAGGCTATGCGGCCAGCTACTACGGCTACGCCTGGGCCAAGGTGATGGACGCCGACGCCGTCGCCTGGTTCGACGATCAGACCGGACCCGTGCGTGAGGCTGGGGAACACTTCCGCCGCACCCTGCTGGCCCCGGGTGGTTCGGTCGACCCGATGGAGACCTACCGGCGGTTCCGGGGCCGCGACCCGCAACTTCAGCCCCTGCTCGACCGGCTCGGTTTGGAGCTTTGACCAGGCCCGCTTCTCCCAACTGGGGTTCGATGACCCACACCTCACGTACCCTGTTGCCTCCAACGCCGTGGGCGCAGCCGAATATCAGGAGAACCCGCAACCATGCAGTTCAAGAAGACCACCGCACTGACGATCGCCGCGTTCGTGGGGCTCGCCACACTTTCCGCCTGCGGTGGAGGCGAGCAATCGACCGCGGATGCCTGCACCGTCGCCCAGAGCACCGTCGCGTCCGCTGAGAGCGAGATCACCGAGGCCATGTCGGGGGTGACCTCTGGTGAATACGCGAAGGTCAGCGAGGGTTTCAAGACGCTGTCCTCTTCGCTCAGCGAGGCCGCCGGCAAGGTGAGCAATGCTGAGGTGAAGGCTGCCCTGACTGACTTCCAGAGCGGCGTCGAGGGGTTCGCCGGGCTCTTCGATGGCGTTGAGGACGGCGACATGACCGCCCTTGCCTCGAAGGTGACGGATCTTGAGCAGATCACCACCCAGATCAGCGAATCGGCGACCAAGCTCGGCGAACTCTGCCCCGTTTCCTGATCCTCGGATTCTGCAAGGCCCGGCCATCTTGGCCGGGCCTTCGCATTTGAACCTACGGCTGTACAGGTGCTATTCCACCGCGGGAACCGACTCTGCATCCGTCCGGCTCACGAAGAAGCCACAGATCGTCGCCCCCGTCCACACCGCGCCAGCACCGAGGAAGGCCCAGTGCGACCCTCCCAGCATGGCCTCGGCATGCGTCGACACCAGCGATTCGGCAGCCGCGGTCTGCATGGCGAACACCGTGACGAACAGTGCGGTGCCCGCTGCACCGCTCACCTGTTGGCTGGCCCCGACCACTGCGGAGCCGTGCGAGTAGAGATTCCTCGGAAGCGAACCGAGTGCCACGGTGATCAACGGCGTGAAGAGCGCTGCGAACCCCAGGCTCAAGACGATGTGGGCGCACATCACCGCCCACCACGGCGTGGAGAGGCTCATGCCGGCCAGGAACAGGAACACTCCGAGCACGGCGAAGCTTGCTGGAATCACGAGTGGCCGGGGGCCCCATCGGTCGAAGGCCCTTCCGATCGTCGGAGCCAGCAGCCCCATCGCCAAACCGCCAGTAAGCAGCATCAGACCCACGTGCAGAGACGAGAGCCCGTAGGCTCGCTGCAACAGCAACGGGAGCATGATGAGCGTCCCGAACAGCGCCATCATCGCCAGTGAAAGCATGATCAGCGACACCGTGAAGGGTTTTCGGGTGAGGGTGCGGAGATCGAGGAACGCGCGCCCTCGCCCCTGAAGCACGAGTTGCCGGGTGGTGAATGCGACCAGAACCCCGAGGCCGACCCCGATGCAAAGTGGAGGGAGCCAGAACTCGACATCTGCCCCGATGATGCTCAGCCCGTAGACGAGCGGGCCGAAGCCGAGGGCTGTGAGCAGGACTGAGAGCCAGTCGAGGGGTGTGTCGGTCGGTTCGTTCACCGACTCAAGCCGCCGATGGCCGAGCCACATTGTCAGCAGACCGATTGGCAGGACGATCAGGAAGATGAGCCGCCAAGAGCCGATGGAGAGGATCACCCCGGAGAGGGTGGGGCCGAGTGCTGGTGCCATGGCGATAACGAGCGAGATGTTGCCCATCATGGCGCCCCTCTCACCTTCGGGGACCAGTTGCATGATGGTGGTCATCAGCAGCGGCATCATGATCGCGGTGCCGGAGGCCTGGATCACCCGCCCAACGAGGAGTAGCCAGAATGCCGGCGCGATGGCACACACCAGCGTGCCGAGGCAGAAGATCGCCATGGCGAGCAGGAACACCGCGCGGGTCGGCAACCTCTCCAGGAGCCAGCCCGTCACGGGGATGACGACCGCCATGGTCAGCATGAACGCCGTGGTGAGCCACTGGGCGGTTCGCTCCGGGATGGAGAAGTCCTCCATGATCCGGCTCAGCGCCACGTTCATCGTGGTTTCATTGAGGATGACCACGAACGCGGCCACGATCAGGATCCGGATGACGCGCGGGGTACGCATGGAAGGCATTCTCACGTCCTCCTTCCCGGTGGACACACGCTCAGGGAAAGCGTGCCACTAGCGTCGGTAACGCAGCGGGTTCTCCACGGTGGCTACTTCATCCCCGATTGCCAATCCGCCTGCAACGGAGCCCTGATCCCGCAACTCCAGCAGTCGAGAGACGACCCGCTCCCTGAGCGTACCGGGTGCGATGGTGTTCAGATAGATCTTGGTCGCCCCCTCAAACCCGGCGAGCGTGGAGATCCGCCACTTGAGCATGATCCTCCAAGGCATCGCGAGCGGGGTGTCCACAGGCCGGTAGTGCCACTCCTCATTGCAGGCGACCCCAGGCCCGGTGGCGGCGTGTACGGCGTGGAGCAGGTCTGACATCGCCCGGATCTCGGCGGGGCTGTGGTCCCACGGGAAACTCGCCTCGGACTTCGAGTACACCTCTATCGTCGGGTAGCGGTGCCCGAAGCCGGCGAACGAGAGCGCATGCTCATTCTCGGCGATGATGAGCCCCTGCCGATTCGCGTAGCCGACCGCCGCCCGATTGAAGACGTTCGGGTCGGCCGCGAGCCGACGCAGGGTCGAGGCCTGCTGGCTGCCGTGTTCGTCGATGGAGACGAGTTGCTTGTGCAGGTGGTCGAACGAGGCGCCGGCAGGCTTCAACCAGTTCTGGAACACGGTGACGTAACGGGCGTGCCGGTTGAACGTCAGCATCCGTTCGGTCGCCTCCACCGTGTGGGCGATGAAGGCCTCATGTTCGTCTGGCGTGAGCGTGCCGGAGGAGGCGAGTGCCGAATCGTCGGTGGCGCCGTCGACGAAGTGTCGCCGGGCGATCACCACGTCGTGGCCGCCGCCGAAGAAGCCCGACGCGCGGTGCAGGAGGTCACGCTCCCCCAATGCCGCGATGACCTGCGCGCTGTGGCCTGCGGCCCGCAGCTTCGCCTTGACGACGTTCAGCACGTGCTCGCGACCGGCCGTAGAGGTGAGGTATGCGTCCCTGCGGTCCCGGATCCATCCTGGGAGTTCGTAGCCGTAGTTCAGGTGCCAGTAGTCGAAGCTCAGAATCTCGAACAGGTTGGGCACTCGCCGGAACTCGGCGACCGTGTCGAACAGTTCCTCGGCCATGGTGCCGTGGCGGGTCACGAAGCCGTCTCCTGTCCGGACGACACGGGACTTCTCCGGCGGCGTTTCCAGGTAGCGGTCCTGGCAGAACGCACACGCCCGGTGCCCGTCCCCCGGCTTCAACGGGCGGGGTTCTGAGGTGGCGACCCCGAGCGGGCGGTTACCTCGCCCCGGGACGGTCCAGACCTCAGTGCCGGTGAACGGGTTGAACTGTTTGACGGTGCCGTCACGGAGCGTGGTCAGAAACTCCTGCCCGGCAAAGGCGTCGGCACTCATGCCTCAAGACCCTACGCCATCTCGGTATCGGCCCGGGTCAGAAGATCAACGGGTCGATCGCGACCACCAGGAACAGCAGCGCCAGGTAGGTGTTCGACCAGTGGAACAGCCGCATCGCCTTCAGCTGGGCACCCTCAAGGCCCCGGTGGGCACGACGCCAGAGCTGAACCGACTCCCAGATGAACACGGCACCTAGCAGGGCCGCGGCGATCGGGTACAGGGGGCCGGTCGGTGCGAGCGGCCAGAGGGCCAGCGACACCAGCACAGTGGCCACGGCGTAGACGAGGATCTGGTTGGCGACCTTCGGCGCGGGCCTGACCACCGGCAGCATCGGCACGTCGGCGGCGGCGTAATCGTCCTTGTAACGGAACGCGAGGGCCCAGGTGTGCGGTGGCGTCCAGAGGAAAACGACAACGAAAAGGATCAGCGGAGCAAGCGCGACGCTACCGGTCACCGAGGTCCAGCCGATGAGGGGCGGGAAGCAGCCGGCGATGCCACCCCAGATGGTGTTCTGCCAGGTTCGCCGCTTCAACCACATGGTGTAGACGAACACGTAGAACGCGTTTGCCCCCAGCGCCAGCCAGGCCGACAACCAGTTGGCGCCGAAGCCGAGGATCAGCGTCGACGCGATCCCGAGCACCACGCCGAACACCAATGCCGCAGCTGTGCTCACCTGGTGGAGCGGCACCGGACGGCGACGGGTGCGGCGCATGATCTCGTCGATGTCGGCGTCGAAGACGCAGTTGAAGGTGTTGGCCGAGCCGGCGGCGAGGAAACCGCCGACGAGAGTCACGAGCATCAACTGCCAAGGTGGCAGCCCTCCCGCGGCAAGGAACATGGTCGGTAGTGTGGTGACGAGGAGCAACTCGATCACCCGGGGCTTCGTCAGGGCGACATACGCCTTGACGACATCGCCGACCCTCGCCTTCGCAGGCGCTGCGACACTCGCGACAGCCACACAAACCCCGATTCCAAGAGACTCCGAGGTAGTCTAGCGTGCCCCAGCCGGAGTCGCCGCCTTCCGATGTGGTATGACGTCCGGATCCCCCGTCCCGAAGGCTAGTGTGGTCCCTGATGAACAGCTACGAGAACCCGCTGCGCGACTCACAGGACCGCCGGTTGCCCCGCATCGCCGGACCTTGTGTCCTGGTGATCTTCGGTGTCACAGGTGACTTGTCCCGCAAGAAACTCATGCCCGCCGTCTATGACCTCGCCAACCGCGGGCTGCTGCCCCCCGGCTTCGGCCTCGTCGGTTTCGCACGTCGCGACTGGGCCGACCAGGACTTCGCGAAGGTGGTTCACGACGCTGTCAAGGAGCATGCGCGCACCCCCTTCCGGGAGGAGGTCTGGGAGCAGCTACTCGAAGGCATCCGTTTCGTGAGCGGCACCTTCGACTCGGACGAGTCCTTCGAACGCCTCAAGAAGACCATCGTCGAGTTGGACACGACTCGAGCCACCGGGGGCAACCACGCGTTCTATCTTTCGATCCCGCCGTCGGGCTTCGAAACGGTGATGTCGCAGCTTGCGAAACACGGGCTGGTCGAGCGTCAGCCCGAGACCTGGAACCGGGTGGTGATCGAGAAGCCCTTCGGCCACGACCTTGCCTCGGCGCGGGAACTCAACGCCGTGGTCGAGCGCCTCTTCAAGCCTCAGGAGGTGTTCCGGATCGACCACTACCTGGGCAAGGAGACCGTTCAGAACCTGTTGGCTTTGCGGTTCGCCAACCAGATGTTCGAGCCGATCTGGAACAACCACTACGTCAGCCATGTTGAGATCACCATGGCCGAGGACATCGGCATCGGTGGCCGTGCGGGCTACTTCGACGGGATCGGCGCCGCTCGCGACGTCATGCAGAACCACCTGCTGCAACTGCTCGCCCTGACCGCCATGGAGGAACCAACCAGCTTCGAGGCTTCACAGCTGCGCGCCGAGAAGAAGAAGGTCCTGGCTGCGGCACACGTCCCGACGCCCTACGACCGTCACACGGCCCGCGGCCAGTACTCGGCCGGCTGGCAGGGTGGCGAACCGGTGATCGGGTACTTGGAAGAGGACGGCGTCCCAGCCGACTCGGGCACCGAGACCTACGCGGCGATCAGGGTCGACATCGACAACCGGCGCTGGGCCGGCGTGCCGTTCTACCTGCGTACCGCCAAACGCATGCCGAGGCGCGTCACGGAGGTGGCATTGGCGTTCAAGCGGGCACCCCACCTGCCGTTCACCGCCACCGACACCGAGGAACTCGGCACGAACGCACTGGTGATGCGCATCCAACCAGACGAGGGGGTCACCCTCCGGTTCGGCGCCAAGGTGCCTGGGACGCAGATGGAGATCCGCGAGGTCTCCATGGATTTCGCCTACGGTGGTTCATTCACCGAATCCTCGCCCGAGGCGTATGAGCGACTCATCCTCGATGTGCTACTCGGAGAACCGCCACTGTTCCCCAGGCAGGAAGAGGTCGAGCTGAGTTGGCAGATCCTGGACCCGGTGCTCGAATACTGGGCTTCGCAACCCGGCAACCCGGAACAGTATCTGGCAGGCACCTGGGGCCCTGAATCCAGCTTCGAGATGGTTGCCCGTGACGGCAACACGTGGCGCAGGCCGTGAGGAGAACCCACTGATGATCGTGGAATTGAAGAACACCACTTCCCGTGCAATCTCGGCCGCTCTGGTGGACGCGCACCGGGGCGTCGGCAGCGCCAGCGGCCTGGTCCTGACCCTGGTCATCGTGACCGGCGAGTCCCGGTTCAGCGAGGTGCTGGAGGCCGCCAAGGCCTCGGCCACCGCGCACCCTTCCCGCGTGATCGTGGCCACCTTCGACGACGGCTCCGAATCCGGTTTGGATGCGACGGTCGAGGTCGGCGAGGGGCTGCCAGGCGACCTCATCGTGCTGCGCCTACACGGCGACCTGCGCCACCACGGCGACTCGGTCTGCCTGCCGCTGCTGCTACCCGACTCGCCCACCATCGTGTGGTGGCCGCACGAATCGCCTGAGAACCTGGCGACCGACCCCATCGGCTCCCTCGCCGACCGGCGGATCACCGACGCTGCGGGGTGCGGTGATCCTGTCGAGGCACTTCTCCGACGGGCCCGGCACCACACCCCCGGGGACACCGACCTGGCGTGGACCAGGTTGACCCGGTGGCGCTCGCTCCTCGCGGCGGCACTGGACCAGACCAGAACCCAGGTGACCGATGCGGTGGTTTCCGCGGCCCCCGACAATGCCCCCGCCCTGCTGCTCATCGCCTGGCTCAAGGCGCGGCTTGGGGTTCCGGTGACTTACCTCCCCGGTGACCTGCCCGGTGTCAACTCAGTGGTGTTGAGCACGACTGAGGGCGACATCAGCGTCAGGCGGTTCGCCGAGGGTCGCGCGCTGTACCAGGTACCTGGGCAACCGGAACGCACGGTCGCGCTCAGGCGCCGTCCCCTGACGGACCTGCTGACCGAGGAGCTGGGCAGGATGGACGCCGACGACGTCTTCGAATCCGCCGCGGCACAGGTGGTCACCGATGCAGGGGAGCGATAGCGTGTACAGGAGGCTGATCCGCCTGCACGATGCCGACGAGGTCTCCTCTGTGGTCGCTGCCCGCCTGTTGGCCCGCCTGATCGAGCTCCAGAGCACCCAACCCCTCGTCCACGTCTGTCTGACGGGCGGAGACACGGCCAATGCGATGTATGAAAAGCTCGCCGATCTGGCCCACGGGTCAGATCTGGATGCTTCAAAGCTTCAGTTGTGGTGGGGGGACGAACGCTTCGTGCCTGCGACCGACCCGGCACGAAACTCGTTGCAGGCCATCACCCGACTGGCCAGGACGGTGTCAATCAAGTCCGCTGACACTCACATGATGGCGGCGGCTGACGGCCGCAAGGACCCACATGAATCTGCCGCCGAGTACGAGGCCGAGTTGGGCAACACCACCTTTGACATCACGCTGCTGGGCATCGGGGGCGACGGCCATGTGGCGTCGTTGTTCCCGAACCATCCGTCATCGGAGCCGACTACACGTGCCGTGATCGGGGTCACAGACAGCCCGAAGGCGCCACCGGAGCGCATCACGTTGACGGCTCCGTCCCTGAACCGGTCCCACGAGGTATGGTTCCTGGCCACCGGAGCCTCAAAGGCCGAAGCGGTTGCCGCCACCTTGGAGGGCGACCCATCTCTTCCCGGCTCCGCCATCAAGGGCGATGTCGCAACGTTGTGGTTCCTCGACCGCAAGGCCGCCGCTGAACTCCCGGCCCAGTACTCCTGCCCCTTCTAGCACGGAGCGCCCGCTTCCGACCGGACGCCGCCGGGCTCGGCCCTTCCGCATGTAAATGCCGCTGGTGACGAGCC
Source organism: Tessaracoccus bendigoensis DSM 12906 (assembly GCF_900141915.1). Lineage (GTDB taxonomy): Bacteria > Actinomycetota > Actinomycetes > Propionibacteriales > Propionibacteriaceae > Arachnia > Arachnia bendigoensis. The sequence goes on from NZ_FQZG01000039.1 coordinate 38,696, forward strand.
TTTCCGCAGGTATCGACGCCGGAACGCTGGTGACCAGCCTTCCGCAGGTATCGGCGGCGGCTCCGGGCTGGGTGACTCTAGGGCCTGCCGTGCTCGTCCGTCGAGCTGCCAGGTGGTGGTGATGGTCGTGGACACCAGCGGTTTGCGGCCGATACCAGCAGTATCGCTGGACACCAGCCGTATACCGCTGGTGACCAGCCCTTCCACAGGTAACGGCGCCGGAACGCTGGTGACGCGCACGCCGCTGGCGACCGGGTGTCCCACGGCACGTGCCCCGAGACGACGCGGGTGGTGCTGTTGATCGGCCCGGACACCAGCGGTTTGTGGCCGATACCAGCAGTATCGCTGAACACCAGCCGTATACCGCTGGTGACGAGCACTTCCACAGGTATCGACGCCGGAACGCTGGTGACCAGCCTTTCCGCAGGTATCGGCGGCGGCTCC
>NZ_FQZG01000078.1 GCF_900141915.1 Tessaracoccus bendigoensis DSM 12906
TTGAGCAGGATTTGCAAGTCATTGCGCGGGCTGGGGCGTTGTCTGCTGACGATGCCGCGTCGGCGTCGTTGAGTGTCGGATCCTGCTCAAATCCGGGGCCAACCACAGCAGGGAATCAGCCGGGTTACGCGTTGCGGGCGGCCCACCAGTCGCGCAACAGCAGCACTGCCTCATCCTCGGGGACGGGGCCGTGCTCGGTGCGGTGCTCAAGCAGGAAGGCGTAAGCCTCACCGACCTCGCGTCCGGGCTTGATACCCAGCACCTCCATGATCTGAGTGCCGTCCAGGTGAGGTCGCAACGCGGCGAGTTCCTCCTGCGAAGCCAGTTCGTCGATGCGCCACTCGAGCTCCTCATAGGCACGGCGCAGCCTTGTGGCACGCTGCCGGTTCCGCGTCGTGCAGTCCGCCCTCGTCAGGATGTGGAGCCGCTCCAACTCGCCGCCCGCGTCGCGGACGTAGCGCCGCACCGCCGCGTCGCTCCAGGCCCCGTCGGAGTAGCCGTGGAACCGGAGGTGAAGGTCGGTCAGCTTCGCCACCGACTTGACCACATGCGTCGGGTACGAGAGGGCCTTGAGCCGCTTCGTGATCAGCTTCGCGCCAACCACATCGTGGTGGTGGAATGTCACCTTGGAGCCCTCGAAGCGCCTAGTCGCAGGCTTGCCGATGTCATGCAGCAGCGCGGCCAGCCGGTTGACGATGTCCGGCTCGTGGCCCCTTGCCTTCTCCAGCGCGATCGCCTGGTCGAGCACCGTCAGCGAATGCTCGTAGACGTCCTTGTGATGTGCGTGTTCGTCGATCTCCAGCTTCAGCGCCGGAAGCTCGGGTAGGAAGCGTTCGGCCAAGCCGGTGCGCACCAACAGATCGAGCCCCTCGCGCGGCTCGTCGGTCAGGAGCAGGCCCGTGAGCTCGGCCTGGATCCGCTCGACCGAGACGATGTCGATCCGGTCTGCCATGTCGGCCATCGCCGCGACCACCTCCGGGGCGACCGTGAAGCCGAGCCGGGACGCGAACCGTGCGGCGCGCAGCATCCGCAGCGGGTCGTCGGAGAAGCTGATCTCCGGCGTGGAAGGGGTGCGGAGAATGCCGTCGGCCAGGTCGTCCAGCCCGCCGTATGGATCGACGAACGCCTTCGTGGCGACGTTGATCGCCATCGCGTTGACCGTGAAGTCACGCCGCACCAGGTCGCCGTCGATGCTGTCGCCGAATGCAACCTCGGGTTTGCGGGAGTCGTCGCGGTAGACGTCCGCCCGGAAGGTGGTCACTTCAATTTGCCACTCGACGCCCTCGGAGCGCCTGATCGCGCCTATGGTGCCGTACTCCTTGCCGATCGCCCACGTGGTCGGCGTGAACCGCTTGAGGAGCGCCTCGGTCTCGTCCGGCAGCGCGGAGGTGGTGAAGTCGAGGTCGGCGCCGAGGCTGCCCAGTAGCGCATCGCGCACCGAGCCGCCGACCAGGAAGATCTCGTGGCCGGCCTCGTCGAAGACCCGGCCAAGTTCGTCGATGACTGGCGCGATGCGGAGAAGCTCCTTCATCGCATTGGTCTGGGCTCGGTTCAGGGTGGGCACGGGCGACCAGTCTACGCGAGCCGGGGCCGACCGACCCGGGAAGGCTGGCACTCTTGACGTCATGGCCGACTTCTGGGAAAAGCTGTTGCTCGCTGTGATCGTCATCGCGGTTGCACTGCTCGTGCGCACCGTCGCCCGGTTCGTGATCAGGCGTTCGGTGAGGGCCCTTACCGCGAGGCAGGCGTCAACCGATGGTGCGAGCAGTGAATCCCAGGGGTTCCATCCGAGAAGCTGGGGGGCGTCCGAGCGACAACGGCAGCGGATCGACACCCTCGGGTCGCTGCTGCGCAACGTGGTCGACGTCGCGCTGGTCGTCGTCGCACTGCTGACGGTGCTTGCCATCTTCGGGGTGCCGATGGGCCCGCTGCTCGCCTCGGCCGGCGTCGGCGGCGTTGCGATCGGCTTCGGCGCGCAGTCGCTGGTCAAGGATTACCTGTCGGGCATCTTCATGCTCAGCGAGGACCAGTTCGGGGTGGGCGACCTGATCAAGGTGGGTGAACTCACCGGCACCGTGCAGGAGGTGACGCTGCGGGTCACCCAGCTTCGCGACCCATCAGGCACCGCCTGGTACGTCCGCAACGGCGAGATCCTGACCCTCGGTAATGTGTCCCAGGGGTTCTCGACGGTCACCGTCGACATCCCGGTTGCGCTCGACGAGGACCAGGACAAGGTCACGTCGTTGTTGCGGGAGGCGGTGGCGGGCATGGCCACCGAGGCCGAATGGTCCGGCAAACTGCTCGAGGAGCCGTCCGTGCTAGGGGTCGGGGACATGTCCGGAGGCACCATGACAATCCAGATCAGCCTGAAGGCCCGGCCGAATGAGCAGTGGGGGCCGGCGCGGGCGGTCCGGGAACGCGCCCAACGGGCCCTCGCAGAGGCCGGGATCCGGGGCCCGATCCTCCCCGCCACACCGACACAGTGAGCCCTGGAAGCGGTGATTTTGCTGCTCCGGTTTACCCTGGACGCATGTGATTTCACACAGGCCAACGATCTGTGGTGAACAAGGCAGAGCAGGACTGAGGACATCAATGGCTGAATCGGGCAAGGTCAAGCGCCCCAAGAAGACGAAGTCGCGTGCGAGGAAGGTCTGGGGGCGCATCGGCGTCACTTTCCTGGTCCTCTTCATCGTCCTCGGCATCGGCGGCATCGGCACCGTGGCATTCCTCTACGCGCGGACGGACCTGCCGGACCCCAACAGCGACTTCACGACCAACACGACCTTCATCTATTACCAGGACGGCAACAACCAACTCGGGTCGCTCGCCGTCCAGAACCGAGTCAGCCTCAGCTACGACGAGATGCCCCAGCTGGTCAAGGACGCCGTGGTGGCGGCCGAGAACCGAAGCTTCTGGGAAGACCCCGGCTTCTCTGTGAGCGGCATCGCGCGAAGCGCCTGGTCGATCGCCACCGGTGGTGAGTTGCAGGGCGGATCGACCATCACCCAGCAGTACATCAAGATCTTGTACCTCGATTCGGAACGCACCCTCAGCAGGAAGGTCAAGGAGCTGTTCCTTGCGACCAAGATGGGGCGGGAGATGTCCAAGGAGCAGATCCTTGAGGGCTACCTCAACACCGTCTACTTCGGACGGGGTGCCTACGGAATCCAGGCCGCAGCAAAGTCGTACTTCCTCAAACCCGCCAGCGAACTCACGACCGAGGAGGCCGCGGCGCTGGCGGCGATCCTCAACAACCCGGCCGGGTTCAACCCGTCCGGTGGCGAGGACAAGTTGGAAAAGCTGCTCGGCCGCTACCAGTACGTCCTCGACGGCATGCTGGAGATGGGGACGATCACCCAGGCCGAACACGACGCGGCGTATCAGCAGTTGCCCGCCTTCCCTGAAGTTCCCGTCAACAACCGCTACGGCGGCCCGAAGGGCTTCCTCATCAAGCAGATCGAAGACGAACTGATCGACAAGGGCTTCTCCGACACCGAGATCCAGGGCGGTGGGCTGAAGATCATCACCACCCTGAACAAGACGATGCAGACCGCCGCCATCACGACCGCCCAGGAGTACACGGCCAGGGCCGCCGAAAACGCGAGGGGCAATCCCGACCCAGCCGACCTGCATGTGGCGATCGCCTCCGTCGACACCGCAACCGGTGGAATCCTGGCGTCCTACGGCGGGGCCGACTACGTCGCCAATTCGCGCAACTGGGCAATGACGGACCGTCCGGCCGCCTCAACCTTCAAGACGTTCGCCACCATTGCGGGCCTGCGCGACGGGTTCTCCCTGAACTCCCGTTTCAACGGCGACACCTTCACCCCCAGGGGCGATGACCAGCCGATCCGAAACGAGTTCAGCTGGCAGTACGGGCGGGTCACGTTGCGTGAGGCCACAGCGGACTCGATCAACACCGCCTTCGTCGACATGACCCAGCAGATCGAGGACGGGCCGAACCAGGTCATCAAGGCGGCCAACGACGCTGGCGCGCCGACCAGCCGCGGCTGGGAGCCGATCAACCGCATCGCGATCGGCTTCGCCGAGGTGAGCCCCACCAACATGGCCAACTCGTATGCGACGCTGGCCAACTCCGGGCAGCGCAACGAGGTCCACATCGTGTCCAAGGTGCTGGACTCAGACGGCAAGGTCCTCTACGAGGCCAAGCCCGCCAACTCGCAGACCATCGACCGAAACATTGCCGCTAACGTCACCGATGCGCTGACCTCGGTGGTGGACGAAGGTACCGGACGCAGGGCCGCGGCCTTGGAGCGTCCGGTGGCTGGCAAGACTGGCACCAACGACTTCGACGGCGACATCACCTCTGCGTGGTTCGTCGGCTACACGAAGCAGATCTCGACGGCCGTCATGTACGTGGCCGGGGACTCAGGCAACGAGAATCTCGAAACGTACAAGCGCCCACAGGACAGCACGTTCTTCGGGTCGAGCTATCCCCTGATGACCTGGGTCGATTTCATGCAGACCGCCTCTGAGGGGATGCCGGTCGAGGAGTTCGACGAGGCCGAGCGGATCACGTCGGAGCGGGACGAGGAGAGCCCACGCGCGACCAGGACCCCGACGCCACGGCAGAGCAGCGCCTCCCCGTCGCCGTCACAGAGCGCCAACGGCGAGCCCTCCGAAACCGGCGGGCCGACAGCCAGCGAGCCCCCAACCGGTGAATCGACGGACGCACCGTCCGTATCCGAGCCCCCCGTGGAGGAGCCGGGGACCGAGCCGACCGGAGGGTCCACGGCTGGAACGAACGAGGGGCCTCCCGCGCAGGAGGACGCGGCCGGCGCGCGCAATCCCTGAGCCGATTCCGAACGAGCGCTGACGGTGCGACGACTGGGGGCGGCTACAGTGAGCCCGTGGACAACGCGTTGCACCCGAGAATCGGCGGGCCGGCCGGTCGGCACACCCTGCGGGCGGGATTCTGGTTCAACCCGCTGGTGACGGTCGTGTTGGCCACCTTGGCCATCTTCATCCCGCTCTTCCTGCGGCACGTCCCCTGTCTCCAGACCGAGGCGACCAACGCGATCAACTCATACATCCGTGTCTGCTACTCAGACATCCAGACGACGTTCGTCAGCCAAGGCCTCGGGCAGGGCACATCGCCGCTCGGCACCGATCAGCTTCTGTTCGCGCCCCTGATCGCGGTGATCATCCTGCTCACCCGCAAGGTCGCGTCGGGGATCTTCGATGCGCCCATCACCAGGAGTGCCGACCTGCAGGCGCAGCTCGACTCGAGCATCGTCTTCTTCGCGCTCACGGCCGTCGGACTCTACGTCTGTTTCCTGGTCGCCTCGCTGGCGATGACCCGCCTCGGACGGGGCGCAGCGAAGGGCCGCGCCTCTTGGGACGGGGTACTACTGGCCGCGTCGCCGATCGTTTTCGCCGCGGGCCTGATCTCGTGGGACCTCGTCCCGATCGCGCTCATGCTGCTGGGGTTGGCCCAGTTCGCCCGCGGCAGGCTGCTGGAGGCCGGCATCGTCGTCGGCATCGCCGCCTGCGCCGGAACCATGCCGATCGCGGTAGCGCTGGCCGTTGTGCTGGCCTGCGGGCTGCGGTCCGGGTGGCGTGCGGCAACCAAGTTCGGCGCGGCGACCGTCGTGACGTTCTTCCTCGTCCACCTGCCGCTGCTGCTGGACAATTTCGACCGCGTCTACGCCTTCTACCACCAGGAGATCAACAAGCAGGTCGGATACGGGTCGCTGTGGTACCTGGCCTCCCTGCTCGGGCTCGACATCCGCGAGGCCGGGTCGCTCGGGTTTGCCTTGCTGATGATCTTCCTGGGCGTGTTCATCGCCTGGCTCTACGTGACCAAGAAGCGGCCGAGGGTCGGGTCCCTGATCGCGGTGATCGTCTTCGCGACCGCGGTGCTCGGTCCCGCGTACCCGCCACAGACGGCGCTCTGGCTGATCGTCGCCCTGATCTTGTCCCGCCCCTACAGGCGCGAACTGATCGCTTTGACCGTCACAGAGGTCGGCTACTACCTGGCTATCTGGGGCTGGCTCGGCGGGGCGTTGACGACCAACCAGTCGGGGCCGTACCTGCTGTACTGGTTGGCTATCCTGCTGCGCTCCGGGGTGCAGTTGTGGATTCTGGTGGGGTCGATCCGTGACATCGCCACCCCCTCCCGTGACCTGCTGCGCACGCCCGACGTGCCCGACCCGATCGGCGGGGCGCTGAACGACTCCGAACGGCTGGCCCCTCTCGGCGAACCGATGACTGCCGGATCGGTGACGCGATAGCGGCCTGGGGTCCGCTCGACACCAGCAGGCTACGCCCAGCGGATCTCGTCGGTCGTCACCGTCGTCATCCGCGTCGTCACCGGCACCTCGTCGCCGACCTGTGCCAGCGGAGCGCTCCCTGGCACGAAGATCATCGACGAGTGCATGTGCGGTGGCTCGGCGAAGCTGCGCTTGCGGCCGCCGACCTCAAAAGGTGAAAGGGTCCGGCCGGCAGCGTCCAGAAGCCCCTCGAGCACCGTAACCCCGCGTTGCCGCAGCGAACGTTGGGGGACAGGGGCCGCCATCGCGACGCCGTGCGCGGTGCCGCCCGAGATGATCAGGATGAAGCCGTTCTTCGGTGCCTTCACCTGGTGGTAGCCGAGCGGTGCCCCCTTCGAGATGGGGTGCACGTCGAGGACCGTCGCGGTGGTTCGGTAGGCGTGCCGGTCTCCCAGCCAGAGGCGGGTGCCGATCCGCATGTGCGTCTCGACGTCGAGCTCGGCATGCAGCGCGCGGTAGTCGGCCTCGCTCAGGTGCGACACCCAGACGGGGCCCTTCCGCACCGCCAGGCCTGCGAGTGCGAGCGACCGGGCAGCGGCGAGCGAGCCGTCGGCAGGCAGGTGGATCGTCCAGCCCTCGAGGGTGAGCGCGTCGAGTGTCGACCGGTCGACCTGGGCCGGGTCGAGTCCGTGCCGGTGCATCGCCGTCTTGATCTCGACCAGCACGCGGGTGCCCGGATGCTTTGACGCCAGCGCCACGAGGTCCTCGACCCGCGAGACGGTGACGATGATGCTCGGGTCGCCCAGCTGCGCGGTGGCCACCTCGTCGAACGGGCGCCACGGGTTGAGGACGACGACGTCACCGGTGAAGCCGCCCGCACGCACCCGGTCGACCTCTTGCGCGACGCCCACCGCCAACGTCGGCAGGCCGAGCCGACCCGATTGCTCTGCCAGCAGCTCGAGACCGAACCCGTAGCCGTTGCCCTTCGCGACGGGTACCAGGCCCGGCACGTCAGCGATCAGCTCTCGTTGGTGGGCCTCCCAGCGGACGCGGTCAATCGTGAGCGTGAGGGGCACGGTGTCACCGCCTCGACAGGTACAGGTTGAACGCGAAGTGCAGGGGCTTGTTGATCGCGTGGTCCCATTCACCCAGGTATGCGACGGCCTCGCCGCCGGTGCCGACCTTGAATTGGATCAACCCGATCTCCGGGTCGTCGGCTCCCACCCCCTCGGTGATGCCGCGCAGGTCGTAGACGGCGCAACCCGCGTCGTTGGCGTCGCGGATCATCCGCCACTGGATGGCGTTCGAGCCGCGGACCTCACGCTTGGCGTTGGTCGAGGCACCATAGGAGTACCAGGCGTGTTCGCCGACCCGCACCATCGTGGTCGCGGCCACCAGATCCCCAACGTGCTCCGAGAGATAGAGCCGCATCCGATCCGGATCCTCCGCATTTAGTTCGTCCCACATCGTCTGGAAGTAGCCGAGCGAGCGTCCGGTGAAACCGTCGCGTTCGGCGGTTTCGAGGTAGATGCGGTGGAAGTCTGCGAGCTCGTCACGGTTCCCGGTGCGGACTGTGACGCCCTCCTTCTCGGCCTTCTTGATGTTGCGGCGCCACAGCTGGTTCATGCCCTTCAGGAGCTCAGCCTCGGACTTCTGGGTGCCGTCCGCGTGCCGGAGAGGAAGCTGGAAATTGAACATCGGCTGGCCCGCCGCGAAACCGTGCCCGGTCTCGTCGGTCTGCCAGCCCTCGTGCAGCAGTTGGTTGCGCAGCCTGGTGGCGACGTTGGAGGTGTCGTCGGGGGTCACCTCTGAGAGCCTGGTGACGGCCTCGTCCGCGATGGCGGCCTTGATAGTGGCCGGCCCCCAACTGCGGTGCACGATGGTCGGGCCCATCCGCACCGCGAACGCCTTGTTCCGTTTCGCGTGGGCGATCAGGGCCGCGAGGTGTGCGGTGATGTCCGGCCTGGCCCAGTCGAGCACCGGCCCCTCGGGAAGGTAGGCGAGGAACCGCTTGAGCTTCGGGAGTTGGCGGTAGAGGATCAGCCCGACGCCGGTCAGGGTGTCGCCGTCGAAAAAGCCGACCGACTCGCCGCGCCACTCCGACTTCACGCGGGCCCAGGCGGGTGTCTGGAGGAAGGAAGCCGATCCGCGTTGGTCGATGAAGGCCAGATGCTGCTCGGCGGAGATTGGACGACAGGTGATGCTCACCCTGACAGGCTACCGGGCGGGGGGCCGTACGGCGGTGTTGACGCGATCGGCGGTGAGCGACGCGGTGGCCGGTCCGCGACGCAGGTAGGCTCTGGCCATGACCAACTTGAATGAGAAGCCAGAGGTCGACTTCCCGGTCGGCGAGGCTCCCACCGAACTCGTGATCGACGACATCGTCGTGGGTGACGGCGCTGAAGCCAAGGCGGGCGACGTCGCGCACGTGCACTACGTCGGGGTTGCCTTCAGCTCGGGCGAGGAGTTCGACTCCTCGTGGAATCGTGGCCCGGCGTTGTCCTTCCCGCTTGGCGGGGGCCGGGTCATCCAGGGCTGGGATCAGGGCATCCAGGGCATGAAGGTAGGCGGACGTCGACGGCTCACCATCCCGTCGCACCTCGCCTATGGCGATCGCGGTGCGGGCGGCGTGATCGCGCCAGGTGAGACGCTGATCTTCGTCTGCGACCTCGTCGGCCTCAACTGACCCGTTCCGCATCAGGGCCGCGCCTCCTGGCGCGGCCCGCGTCATGCCCGGTGAGCGGTTGGGGTGGGGCAGTGGATCGGGGGCCGCCGACCGTCTTGGTGCCGAGGCGTCTCTCACGTGATCATTGGTGGATAGGCGCTTGACCTGCGCCCGTGGAAGGAAGTCATGACCGACGTTGCCGACTCGCGCCTCGTGCGCGCCTACCTCGCCTGGCGTCCGGCCCGATGGGTCGCGTTGGCGCTGGTGGTGGCCGGGGGGCTTCTGCTTGTGCTCGTCCAAGGGAAACCTCCGATCGCGGTGGTTCCGTTCGATCTCGAGATCTACCGCTTCGGCGGGCAGGTGCTGCTGCAGGGCGGCGACATCTACGGACCGCTGCCCGACACGACCAACGGGCTGAATCTGCCGTTCACGTACCCTCCGTTGGCCGCGGTGCTGTTCGCACCGCTGGCGCTGCTGCCGTTGTGGTTGGCGCATCTCCTCTTCACGCTGACGACGTATGTAGGTCTGGCCGCAGTGGTGGCGCTCGTGCTCCGTGCCATGAGCCGACTGCGAGGAGCCGAGTTGTGGTGGGTGGCGGTGGCGGTCATTGCCCCGGTGCTGTGGCTGGGACCGGTCCGTGAGACCGTCGCTTACGGCCAGATCAACGTCATCCTCATGGCGCTGGTCGTCGTCGACCTGGTCGGTGGCCGGGGGCGCTGGTGGCAGGGCTCGTTGATCGGGCTAGCCATGGCCGTGAAGCTGACCCCTGCGGTGTTCCTCGCCTATTTCCTGGTGCGGCGCGACTGGAGGCAGCTGGCGATGGGGGTCGCGTCGGCGATCGTCTTCACCGGGGTCGGGTTCCTCTTCACCTGGAACGCGTCGATCCAGTACTGGACCGAGACGATCACCGACCCGGGGAGGATCGGCAACCTGTACTACGTCTCCAACCAGTCACTCAACGGGCTCCTCGTGCGTCTCGGCTTGAGCGACGGTGGCGGCGCCATCTGGTTCGTCCTGTGCGCGGTCGTCGGTCTCGGTCTGCTAGTCGTGATGTGGCGGCTGTTCGCGATCGGGCAGGATGTCGCGGCCATGTTGTCGATGGGCGTCTTCGCGTTGGTGGCCTCACCGGTGTCGTGGTCGCACCACTGGGTCTGGGTTGCGCCCGCCCTGCTGCTCCTGACCGTATGGGCGTACCGCGCGAACAGTCCCTGGATCGGCGGTGTCGCGGCGATCGGGGCGCTGATCTTCCTTTCGAGGCTCCCGTGGCGGATGCCCCGCGAGGAAAGCCTGGATCTGACGTGGAACTGGTGGCAGCAGATTATGGGGAATTCGCAGCTCCTGTGGGGCATCGGGTTCCTGATCGCATTGGCGGTGGTCGCCTGGCGGCCCGGTGTCCTGGACGCCGAGCCGCGGGGCTCCTCGGTGGAGTAGCAGGATCGGCTGCGACCAGGGTCGCGCTCGTGCACACTTGCGTTGTCCGGCCCCCATGGTCGATGCGACCACACGGACGACTCACCCCCGGCACCGGTCTCGGTGTCGACCAACGATGGTCAGGAGTTAGCGTGGAGTTTTACCTTGGACAGATCTGTCTGTTCCCCTACAATTTCGTCCCCCGAGGTTTCGCTGCTTGTGAAGGGCAGCTTCTCAGCATCGCCCAGAACAGCGCGCTGTTCTCGCTGCTCGGCACGACCTACGGAGGGGACGGGCGGACGACGTTCGCCCTGCCCGACCTGCGCGGCCGTGCCCCAGTCAGCCAAGGGCAGGGTTCGGGGTTGTCGCGTCACCAACTGGGTGAGATTGGCGGCGCGGAGCAGGTGACCTTGACGGTCAACCAGTTGCCCGCGCACTCGCATCAGGTCAACGCGACGCTCAACTCGGACAGCAAGACCCCCAGTGGGCAGGTACCTGGCTACAACGGCTCTACCTCCGGCTACGGCACCCAGGACGGCACCACGATGAGTGCCAACATGATCGCAAACACCGGTGGGTCGCATCCCACCCCGACGGTGTCGCCCTATCTCACGCTGCAGTGGGCCATCAGCCTGCAGGGCCCCTACCCTACTCGCGACTGAAAAACGGCTCCATGCCGCCCGGAGCGGGCGGCATGGAGCCTTCGGATCCTGGCAGGTCAGGAGGCCTCGACGACCTCCACCTTGATGTTCTCCAAGGACTCGTTGATGCGCATCGAGTAGAACGAGCGGTACACGAACACCATCGATGCGATCAGGAACACCGCGGCGAGCACGCCCGTCAGCGTGGTGCTGAAGTTGTTGCGCAGGAGCACCGACAGCTCGACGGCCAGAAGGCCGAAGAGGGTCGTGAACTTGATCACCGGGTTGAGCGCCACCGAGGAGGTGTCCTTGTAGGGGTCTCCGACGGTGTCGCCGATGATCGTCGCATCGTGCAGCGGAGTGCCCTTCGCCGCGAGGTCGACCTCGACCAGCTTCTTCGCGTTGTCCCAGGCGCCGCCGGCATTGGCCATGAAGATCGCCTGGTACAGCCCGAACAGCGCCATCGCGATCAGGTAGCCGATGAAGAAGAACGGCTCAACGAACGCGAACGCCAAGGTGGCGAAGAACACTCCCAGGAAGATGTTGAACATTCCCCGCTGTGCGTACTGGGTGCAGATCTGGACGACCTTCGAGGAATCCTCGTCGCTTGCGCGCTTGGCGTCCCCGTCGAGCTTGATGTTCGCGCCGATGAACTCGACGGCCCGGTAGGCACCGGTCGTCACAGCCTGGATCGCCGCACCGGTGAACCAGTAGATGACGGCGCCACCGACCAGCAGGCCGAGCAGGAATGGGGCGTGGAGCAGCGACAGGTTCTCGACGTCGTGCTCCAGGCCTCCGGTCAGCCCCATCATGATCGAGAAGATCATGGTGGTCGCGCCGACGACCGCGGTGCCGATCAGCACCGGCTTGGCCGTCGCCTTGAACGTGTTGCCGGCTCCGTCGTTGGCTTCGAGCAGGAACTTGGCCTTCTCGAAATCCGGGCGGCGGCCGAATTCGCGCTCGAGGTCGTCCTCGACGCCGGCTTCCTCGATGGTGGAGAGTTCGAACACCGACTGGGCGTTGTCGGTGACCGGGCCGTAGCTGTCGACCGCGATCGTGACCGGGCCCATGCCCAGGAAGCCGAACGCCACCAGGCCGAACGCGAACACCGCGGGGGCCAGCATCAGCTCTCCGAGGCCGAGCGTCGAGATCCAGTACGCGATCGCCATCAGGCCCGCGATGGCCATGCCGAGCCAGTACGCGGAGAAGTTTCCCGAGACCAGGCCGGAGAGGATGCCGAGCGAGGCGCCGCCCTTGTTCGAAGACACCACGACCTCCTGGGTGTGGCGCGCCTTCACCGAGGTGAACACCTTCACCAGTTCCGGGATCACCGCGCCCGCCAGGGTGCCGCACGACACGATCAACGACAACTTCCACCACATGCCGTCCGGCATGTCGGAGATCAACAACGCCGAGGTCAGGAAGGTCGACGCGATGCAAATCACCGACGTGAGCCACACGAGCGAGGTCAGTGGCTTCTCAAAGTCCATTTCCTCGGCTTCCGCGTAGCGGGATCGGGTGATGGCCGCGTTGATGAAGTACGAGACGCCCGACGCGATGACCATAACGGCGCGGATCACGAAGATCCACACCAGCAGCTGGATCTGCACGCTCTGATCGTGGACACCGAGCAGGATGAAGGTGATCAGCGCGACGCCGGTGACGCCATAGGTCTCGAAGCCGTCAGCCGACGGGCCGACCGAGTCGCCGGCGTTGTCGCCGGTGCAGTCGGCGATCACACCGGGGTTGCGGGCGTCGTCTTCCTTGATGTGCAGGACGATCTTCATCAGGTCTGCGCCGATGTCGGCGATCTTGGTGAAGATCCCACCCGCGATGCGCAGCGCCGAGGCACCGAGCGACTCACCGATCGCGAAGCCGATGAAACAGGCGCCCGCGATCTCGCCCGGCAGGAACACCAGGATGATCAGCATCATCGCCAGCTCGACCGAGATCAGCACCATGCCGATGCTCATGCCGGAACGCAGCGGGATGTCGTGCAGCGGAAGTGGTCTTCCACCGATCGCCGCGTGGGCCGTGCGGGAGTTGGCCAGCGTGTTGACGCGGATTCCGTACCAGGCCACCGCATACGAGCCGCCCATGCCGATCAGCGAGAACGCGATCACGACGGCCGTCTTCCCGACGCCGAAACCGAGCGAAAGGTAGTACACGACGATGATGGTGGCGATGAACGCCCAGAGTAGGAGGAGGAACTTGCCCTGCTGGCGCAGATACGTCTTGCACGTGGTGTAGATGAGTTCGGAGATTTCGCGCATCGCCTGGTGGGCGGGCATCTTCTTCAGCTGCGTGTAGGTCAGTACCCCGAACGCGAGCCCGAGAGCGCAGACGATCAGGCCGAGGCCGAGGAGCACGTCGCCAGGCATGCCGAGGAAGGTGACGCTGCCAAGGTCCGGCAGCTGGAGGTTGGCTTCGCCGCCGACATGCGTCTCGCCGCCGCCTCCGCCACCGGCGCATCCGGATAGCAGCAGCAGCGGCACCACGGCAAGGGCGGCGATGCGGTATCGGGGTCGTCTATCGTGTCGTGCGTCCATCTAGACCACTTCTCCTGTAGAACAGGTGCTTAGGTGGCGGCGTCGTTGCCGTCGCGACTCATGCTAGGACGTTTGCCTTCCGGCCGGGGCTGGGGGTGGGGTTTATCCCCGAACCGGGCACGGGCCTGGGCCTGGAACTATGGCGGGGTGCCCCGTCGAGTCTTCCGATCCGGCCTCTTCGGGCTTAGCCTTGACTATGTCCGAGGACGAGGTGGTGGAGCTCGTAGAGCCTTCCCTGCCGGATTGCCAGCCCGGATGGACCGCGCGTCACACCGGGCTGCTGTTTGCCGTCCTCGTCTCGGTTGTCGCTCTCGTCTGGGGTATCGGCGGGGCGATGTCTCCGCCGCCCCCTGGTGACCGGTTGATGCTCGATGCGCTACCCGAACCGGCCTGGACGACACAGCTGGCCGAGGGCGAGTCCGCCGAGGGGGTCGGGGTCGACCTGATCGTGATCCGGGAGCGACGACTCGGAGCGGCCGGTGCCGCCGTCAGGGGTATTGAAGCGGCAACGGGTGAGGTGTTGTGGCGGCATGTGGTGCGCGGCAACGGCAGGGTCGACGTGCGTGACCTGCCCGGCACCGTCTGGATCGCGGTCCAGGTGGGCTCCGAGGTCACTCTGTTGGACCGGCTTACCGGCGAGACCCACAAGCGTTTCAGGCTGCCGGAAGGGGAATGGGGCCCGTCCTGGTTCGGGTCGGGAGACAAGGGGTCCTTCGTCATGATCGTGCCGATGTATGCCGATGCCGGGCGCGTGTTGAGCGTGACCAGACTGGCCGCCCCAGACCCGACGGCTGTGGTCTGGACAAGGGAGGTGCCGCTGGCCCCGGCGGTGGCGGTGGCGCTGCGTGATCCCGAGGTGATCGAACGTGACGGGCTTCTCCTCCTACGTGCGGCCGGCCAGCAACGGGGAACGCTCTGGTATGCGACCGCGCTCCGCTCGGATGACGGTGGTCGGCAGGCCTGGGCCGACGGGGACCGGTTTGCCGTCGCGGGTGACGCAGCCGTCTCCGCCCGCCGGGGACGACTCGAGGGTTACGACCTTCGGACCGGTCGTCGGCTGTGGCAGCTTAAACCCGCCCCGGGGCTGGTCTTCGGATCAGGGGGCGTGTTGCTGGTTCAGGCGGCCGGGGAACTGAGACGCGTCGACCCGTACTCCGGGCGGACGCAGTGGGTCGCAAGGATGGACGGCCTCTACACGCGCATGGCCGTAGACGATGACCAACTCATCGTGTACCAGGGCGCTCAGACGATCTTCCCCGACCGGGGCACGACCACCGCCGATGCGGGCTCGAACTTGGTCCGTGCGCTTGACCTGGCCACGGGGCGTGAGGTGTGGCGCGTGGCCACGCCGTCACCCGTGCTGGACGTGATCGTCGGTACGAACCACCTGGTGGTGCGCATGTACAACCCGCATGAGAGGCGACCCGCGTTCGAGGTCGCCGCGGTCAGGCTCGACGGCACCATCTCCTGGCTGTGGCGCGATGACGCCGATTCGTGGAGCCTGACCCGTCTGGGCCGACACCTTGCGACGATCGGCCCAGACGGGGAACTCACCGTCTGGGGCTGATTCTCACGCGAGCGCGGCGAGCCTCGACAAGGCCGAGTCCCAGCGCGACGTCAACGCAGTCAGGTCGGCGTCGGGTGGGAGGTTGTCCTGCGTTAGGTCCAGCCGGGTGCTACCGTCCACCTCGCTGAACCTGAGGTCGACGAGGGTCCGTGGGGATTCAGCGTCTGCGTGCCATGAGAAGCGGATCTGTTCCATCGGATGGAAGCTGCGCGTTACGCCGTATGAACCATCCTCGGCCCGCCAGTCGTCGCTCTTCGAACCGAGCCGCCCCCCGGCCCCGAGGAGGGCCTCGTTGCCCTCGGTGGTCATGAGCCCGGACCAGACCGTGGCGAGTGGCTTCTCAACGGCCAACGACACGGTCAGACGGCTCGTTTCGGATTCTGTTTCGGTGGTGGTCTCCATCGGGTCTTTGCACCTCCTGCTTCGGTGGGCGCTGTTGCCCAACCGGTCCTGACAAGGAGCACGGATCGCTGAAGCTCTCACCGAGAACGACAACGTATCAGCGCTTCCCTAAACCCTAGCCCCGAGTGTCGACGCTCGGGAGGGAATGGCCCGGTACACCGTAACGAGCCATAGAGTTGGGCCATGCCAGCCCTCGAGATCCACATCATCGCCGATTCGACGGGGGAGACCGCGGCCCGGATCGCCCGCGCGGCGGTGGCCCAGTTCCCGTCCCGGGAGTTCACCATCGTCCGGCACCGCAAGATCAGTTCGACCCGGGGCCTGATGCTCGCGCTCGAAGCGGTGCGCGACACCCCCAGCCCTGTGGCGGTGTTCTTCACGCTCGTCAACGAAGAACTCGCAGACCTGGTCCGGAACTTCTGTCGCGACGAGTCCATCGCGCATGCGGATCTGATGTCGGAGGCGATGCACGCGCTCGAACAGATCAGCGGCATCGAGGCCGATCAGGTCGCCATGCGTGCCCCGGGAGTCGAGGCCGAGTACTTCGTCCGGATGGCGGCCATCGACTTCGCCGTCCGGAACGACGACGGGTCGCTGCCGGGGCTGCTGCGCGAGGCAGATATCTGCCTGGTCGGGCCGTCGCGTTCAGGCAAAACACCGTTGTCGATCTATCTCGGATACCTGGGCTACAAAGCGGTCAATGTGCCCCTGGTGCCGGGTATCGCGCCACCCGAGGAGTTGTTCACGGTCGACAGGTGGCGCATCATCGGGCTGACAATGGACGCCGAGCGGCTCCTCACGATCCGCGGCGCGCGGGTGAAGGGGATGGGCGGTTTCGGCACGAAGGACGGCTACGCGGACCTGGTGAAGATCTACGACGAACTCGATGAGATCGCCAAGGTCCACCGTCGGCTCGGGGCCCCGGTGATCGACACCACGGGGGTCGCCTTGGAGGAGGCAGCGTCGCGGATCATCGACATCGTCGACGACCGGGCCAAACAGGTCGGCGCCCGGTTGAGGCGGCCACCGGGCGTGGTAGCACCCGGTGACGCGTGGCGCCCGAGGCCCTGAGCGTCTGACGCCCCGCGGCGGAGATTCTGCGCATTCGCCTGCCCCCCTCCCGGGTTTGCACCGGTCGGCACTAGGCTCTGAACCAAAGAGGACGAAGTGGTCCTTGGGCAGTCGAAGGAGATTCCCTCATATGAGTGACGATCGTTATATCTACGACCTCAGCGATGGTGACGCGAGCATGAAGCCGCTGCTCGGCGGCAAGGGTGCGGGCGTGGCCGAGATGAACCGGGTCGGAGTTCCCGTGCCAGACGCGTTCACCGTGACGACCACGGCGTGCGTCGAGACGATGAACAACGGTGGGCAGTGGCCCGATTCCCTCGCCGACCAGATCGCTGCGGGTCTGGAAAGGCTCGAGGAACGCACCGGCCGAAAGCTGGGCGCCGCCGAGCGGCCGTTGCTTGTCTCCGTGCGTTCGGGTGCGGTGTTCTCCATGCCCGGCATGATGGACACGATCCTCAACCTCGGCATCTCCGATGAATCCGTGGTCGCGCTCGCCGAGGAGTTCGGCAACGAGCGCTTCGCCTGGGATTGCTACCGCCGCTTCATCCAGATGTATGGCGAGGTGGTCGAGTCGATCCCCGGCTACGCCTTCGAGGACGCGCTCGGGGCGCTCAAGCACAAACGCGGCGTCGTAAACGACACCGACCTCACAGCAGATGACCTGAAGGAACTCGTCGCCACCTTCAAGGAGATCGCGAACGAGGCGCTCGGGGGCGAATGGACCTCCGACCCGCGCGAGCAGCTCAACCGCGCCGTCAATGCGGTGTTCAAGTCGTGGGGTAACCCGCGCGCCGAGGTCTACCGTCGAGCCAACAACATCCCGGCGAGCCTCGGCACCGCCGTCAACATCATGCAGATGGTGTTCGGTAACAGGGGCGAGACCTCTGCGACGGGCGTTTGCTTCACCCGCAACCCGTCGACCGGTGAGAAGGCGCTCTACGGCGAGTTCCTCGTCAATGCGCAGGGTGAGGACGTCGTCGCAGGCATCCGCACCCCCCGTCCCCTCGCGGAGATGGAGGAGGTGCTGCCGGAGGCCTACGGCCAGCTCATCGACACGATGCACAAGATGGAGCAGCACTACAAGGACATGCAGGACATGGAGTTCACCGTCGAGGATGGCAAGCTCTACCTGCTGCAGACGCGCAACGGCAAGCGCACCGCCGCAGCGGCGTTGAAGGTCGCCTCAGACCTGGTCGACGAGTCGGTCATCACGCAGGAGGAGGCTCTGCTGCGTATCGAGCCCGCCCAGCTCGACCAGTTGCTCCACCCGGCGATCGACCCCAGCCACGGGAAGGATGCGGTGGCCACGGGGCTGCCGGCCTCACCCGGCGCGGCCGTTGGTGAGATCGTCTTCGACGCGGACACCGCGGCCGAGCGGGGGGAGCGTGGCGAGGCGGTCGTGCTCGTCCGGTTCGAGACCACCCCGGACGACATCCACGGCGTCATCGTCGCGCAGGGCATTCTGACGGCGCACGGCGGCATGACTTCGCACGCGGCCGTCGTCGCCCGTGGCATGGGCAAGCCCTGTGTCGCAGGGGCGTCGGGCATCAGGATTGACCCGGTGGGCAAGACCCTTACCATCGGTGACAAGGTGTTCGCCGAGGGTGACGTCGTGACGCTCGACGGGTCGACCGGACGTGTCTACGGAGAGGCGCTCGACCTGATCCCGCCGCAGATCAACGACGACTTCACCCGGCTGGTGGAGTGGGCCGACGACGTGCGTCGGCTCGGGGTGCGGGCCAACGCGGACAACTTCGAGGACGCCTCGAAGGCCCGCGAGCTCGGCGCCGAGGGGATCGGGCTGTGCCGTACCGAACACATGTTCATGGCGCAGGACCGGCTGCCAGCCGTCCGCAAGATGATCCTGGCGGAGACACCCGAGCAGCGGGCGGCGGCACTGGCGGAGATCCTGCCGATGCAGCAGGCCGACTTCGAGGGCATCTTCACGGCGATGAAGGGCCTGCCGGTCACGGTTCGCCTGCTCGACCCGCCGTTGCACGAGTTCCTGCCGAACCTCGTCGAGCAGTCGCTGCTGGTCCAGCGTCTCGAGTTGCAGGACGGCGACCCGACGGAACTCGCGGAGGCCAGGCAGACCCTCGCCCAGGTGAAGAAGCTGCACGAGCAGAACCCGATGCTCGGCACCCGCGGGGTGCGTCTGGCGATGCTGTACCCCGAGATCCCCGACATGCAGGCCCGCGCGATCGTCCGGGCGGCGCTGGCGGTGCTCGACCGCGAGGGTGAGACCGTCGGGGTCGAGATCATGATCCCGCTGGTTGCGCTCAGCCAGGAGCTCGACACCCAGCGGCAGATCGTGACCGCCGCCGTGGCCGATGAACTGGCCAAGGCCGGGCGCGAACTCGACTACACGATCGGAACCATGATCGAGTTGCCGCGGGCGGCGCTCGTGGCGGATCAGATCGCCGAATACGCCGACTTCTTCTCGTTCGGGACCAACGACCTGACGCAGACCGCGATCGGCATCTCCCGCGACGACGCCGAGAACGGCTTCCTGACCAGCTACGTCATGGAGCATGTGCTGGAACGCAACCCGTTCGAGTCGATCGATGTCGACGGCGTCGGAGCACTGGTACGGATCGGGGTCGAGAAGGGGCGTGCCGCGAAACCCACCCTCAAGACCGGGGTTTGCGGCGAGCACGGCGGTGATCCCGACTCGATCGAGTTCTTCAACTCGGTCGGGCTCGACTACGTGAGCTGTTCGCCGTTCCGGGTGCCGATCGCCCGGTTCGCGGCGGCCCGTGCGGTGCTGAACCAGCGCTGACGGACCTGACGGTGCACCCCGGGCAACCGGGGTGCACCGAGCTCCGCCGTAGACTGGGCTGACGCCGAACCCGGAGGTGGAGATGTCATCCGATCGTGGACCAGATTCCTACGAGCCCAACTACCTGACGCCCGACTACCCGACGACGCAGGAACCTGCGGCCGGGCAGTCGCACCCTGATGGCAGCGGGCCGGTTTCGGGACCCGATTTCGCGTCGATCTACGACATCCCGGAGGTCGCGCCGGGGCCGAGTGTCTATGACGAGGGCTACGTGGCACCGACCCCGGCACCGGTCGTGGATCAGGGTCAGAACAGGCCGCTCCCGACGCGCCCCGAGCAACAGCCTCAAGAACAAGCCGGCGGCTACAACAACTACGGGTACCCGTACGCGGGTGCCCCGGGGTACCAGCAGGTGCAGCCCTACCCCTACCAGCCGATGCAACCGGAGCATCCCTCAAGCGGAGCCATCTTCGGCCTCGGGATCGCGAGCATCTTCGTGTGGGTCACCGCACCCATCGCCTGGTACATGGGTTCCAAGGCGAGGAAGGACATCGCAAAAGGCGCTCCCTACCGCTTCCCAGGCCTCGCCACCGCAGGCTGGGTCATCGGGATCGTCTACTCGGTCATGATGATCGTCTTCATCGCGCTCATCAGTTTCCTCGTGATTGCGTCGACAACGGTCTCATAGGTGATGCCGTTGCATTGCTTCCCTTGCGGCTGACCCTCACCGTGCCCCACAATCTTCAAGCAACCAGTCATTGAAACAGGGAGAACAAGATGACTCAGCCAGGTGGCTACGGCCAGCCCGATCCGCAGCCCTCGGGCTACGGCCAGCCCGATCCGCAGCCCTCGGGCTACGGCCAGCCCGATCCGCAGCCCTCGGGCTACGGCCAGCAGCCCAACTACGGCCAGCAGCCTAACTACGGGCAACAGCCCGGGTACGGCCCGCAGCCCGGGTACGGCCCGCAGCCCGGTTACGGCGCGCCTGGCGGCTACGGGCTCCAGGAACACCCCAAGGCCCAGACGGTGTTCATCCTCGGCATCATCGGCATCTTCACCGGTGTCTGCGCC